>CAZBTT010000039.1:15401-18247 GCA_964494295.1 uncultured Acidobacteriota bacterium | reverse complement strand
AGGAGATCGAGCGAGACCGCGAGGGAGTCTCCCCTGACGCTCGCGCGGCCCGTCGAGTTCGGCGCCGATGATGGCCTGGAACTGGCCGAGGGAAAGTTTCCCAGAGGTGACGCCGAACGACAGCGAATGCCCGAGGAGCGTCGCCTGCAGGTGAGAGTGAGCGTTCTTCCGATCGCAGTCCGACTCCCGGGGATCGTTGTGGTGATACTCGCGGTCGGCCGGGATGACGCTCGCGAGCATCTCCTTGATGTCGGCGAGGAGAGCTTCCTGCCACTCGTTCACCATCAGGGCAAGAGTCGTGTGCATCGACGAGACGAGGACCAGGCCCTCGCGAACTTGAGCGGCCTTCACCGCGTCTTGAACCTGCCTGGTCAGATTCACCAGTTCGAGCCGCGTGCTGGTGCGAATCGTCAACACACGATGTGTGGCCCTCGCCACACTGTGGCTGGGCGGCGCGGGTGATAGATCGAAGGCTCCCGGCGCATCGTCAAGAACGGCGGAGTTCGTCGGGTATCGCGAGTCGGAGTTCATGCCTGGTTGGAAAGAGCAATTGCCATACCCGGTCGCCGAGCGCGCGCACCGCGGGCAGTGCACGAGAGAGAAAAATCGGTTCGAAGGCGCGCACAACGCACGCCGAGGACCACCGGGGTGAAGCGGGTCTTGAGTTATGAACTGAACGAAGAGCCGCAGCCGCAGGTCGACTTGGCGTTCGGATTCTTGATCGCGAAACCGCCGCCCATCAGGTCTTCCTTGTAGTCGATGGTCGCGTTGTCGAGGTGCTTCAGGCTCATCTGATCGACGATGACCTTGACGCCCTCGAACTCGAAGACTTCGTCGTCGTCGGCTACTTCATCGAGAACCATCCCGTACGAGAAGCCCGAGCAGCCCCCGCCCTGGACATAGACCCGGAGCCCTCCGTTCACGATGTTCTCTTTCTCGACCTCGAGGATGCCTTTGACCTTGGTGGCCGCGGTCGGAGTGAGTTGGATCATTTTTCGTAGTCTCCTGGTTCGTCAATCTGTACTAGAACGTGCAGATTGTATCTGAGCATGCCGTTTGGAGGGAAGAGGCTAGAGTTCGCCCTTCGATGAACGACGAAAAGCGGGAAGAAACCCTCCGCCGACTGGAAGCCTCCGGCCTGCGTGGCCGCGGCGGGGCGGGCTTCCCTGTCCACCGGAAATGGCAGGCCGTTCTCGCCGAGGAGGGCGTCCCCTTCGTGGTAGCGAACGGCGGCGAAGGCGAGCCGGGTTCGATCAAGGATCGCTTCGTGATGCGGACGCGCGCCCGGGACATTCTCGAAGGTCTGAGGATCGCGATGGACACGCTCGGGGCGGAACGCGGCTACGTCTATCTCAAGGGCTCCTTTCATGATGAAGAGCTTCGAATGAACGCCGCGATCGAAGCCCTCGGCCTGGGCGACGCCGTGACCGTGCATCGGGGCGACGACACGTACGTGGGCGGTGAGGAGACGGCGCTTCTGGAGTCGATCGAGGGTCGGGTCGCGTGGCCTCGTCCCAAGCCGCCCCGACCCGCGGCGGTCGGTCTTTTCGGCCGCCCCACCCTGGTCCAGAACGTCGACACCCTGTCTCGCGTGGCCGCCGCGGTGCGAGCGGGCGCGGCCTTCGGCGCCGAGGACACCCTCACCATCACGGTCTGGGGCGACGTTCGCTCCCCCGGCGCGTATGGGGTCCCGGTCGGTCGCACGCTGCGCAGCGTCATCGAACGCGAAGGCGGCGGGGCGTCATCGACCATCGGAATGGTGTTCCCAAACGGCGCGCACTCGATGCCCCTGGCCGCCGCACAGCTCGATGTCGCGCTGCACCCCACGTCCCTGGGAGCCCTCGGGAGCGGCCTCGGTACCGCGTCGATCCTGGTCCTCGACGAAGCGGCCTCGCCTCACTCCGTCGTTGCTTCGATCGCCTGCTTTTTCGAACGCGAAGCCTGCGGCCAGTGCCCGCCCTGCGTGCTCGGAACCACGAATCTCCGACAACTCGTGACCGGCGACCGGCCCCCCACGATCCGGCTCACCCCCGAAGCCGCCCTGCGCGAGACGGCGTCGTTCATGTCGATGCACGGGTATTGCGGCCACGCGCGAGCCGGCGCCTCGGCGGTAACGAAGCTCTTCGCTTTGTGGCGCGAGGAGATCATGGGTCGCCTGCGAGAGGGAGCGGACATGCCGGGAACACGCGAGCGTGACCCCTTCGCCCCGGGCTCCGCCGAGCGGCGGGCCCTCGACAGCTTCCTGGAGCGGGTCTGAGGAGGGCCCCCTGGCCCGACTGAGGCTCGAGCCGGGAAACAAGGCTAAAATCCAGGGCAGATGAGTAAAGAAGATCTGGTCGAACTGCAGGGCACCGTGACGGAAATTTTCGCGGGTGGGCATTACAAGGTGAACTGCGGCGAGGGCCACGAGGTCTTGGCGAAGCTCAACGGGAAGATGCGGCGGTTCCGCATCCGCGTGATCATCGGCGACCGCGTGACGGTCGGCGTCTCGCCCTACGACCTCAAAAAGGGCTTCATCACGTACCGCGCGAAGTAGCGACGGCAGCCTCCGTGAGGCCCGTCCGCGCGGTCCTTTTCGACCTCGACCACACCCTCTTCGACACGGAGAAGACCGAGGAGGCCGCCCTCAGCGTGGTGGCGCGACTGGTCGGCATTCGTCCTGGCGCGCGCGCCCTCGAGGTCTACCGAGAAGCCAACACTCATGTCTGGGGCGAGTATCGCGCCGGACGGATCACCTCGAAAGAGCTGCGGGTTCTGCGGTTTCACCTGTGGCTCGAGAGGATGGATCGCGATCCCTCCCACGCGAAGAAGCTGGCTCCGCTCTATCTCGAGCAGTTCTCCTCCCG
>CAZBTT010000039.1:4240-15391 GCA_964494295.1 uncultured Acidobacteriota bacterium | reverse complement strand
TTTCTTGGTGGGCGCTGCCTCCGCCGTGCGCGCAATCTCCGGCCGGGGTCTCCGCGTCGGCGTGGTGACGAACGGGATCGACCGGGTGCAGCGCCGCCGGCTCAAGGCGAGCCGACTCCGCGACGCCTTCCGCGTGGTGGTGACCTCGGAGCGCGCGGGTTTCACCAAGCCCGATCCGCGAATTCTCGAACTGGCGCTGAAGCGGCTGCGCGTGCGTCCCGATGAAGCGGTCTACGTGGGCGACGACCCCAATGTGGATGGACTTGCCGCGAATCGAGCGTCCGTGCCGTTCGTCTGGTTCAACCCGCTGGCCAAGCCCGCGGCGCCAAACGTAACGGTGCACTATCAGGTGACCCAACTCGCCCAGCTCGCGGCCGTGTTGTAGCGGATCTTGGCTGGTAAATTGCCAGCATGCATAAGCGTCATCTCCACGAAGGTCGCGAAGACAAACTGGTCCCGCTGAAGAGCCTCGACCTCGACGAGGTCGATTCCTTCGCCTCCCTGCTCAAGGGCATGAGGCATACCGCGTTTTCGGGCCGATCGCTCGGCGAAGCCTTCGAGATCATGGTGGCGATGGCGAAGGACCCCGACTGCAAAGTCGTGATGACGCTTTCCGGCGCGATGACCATCGCCAAAATGGGCAAGGTCATCCAGAAGATGATCGACGAGGGCCTGGTCCATGCGGTGGTATCGACGGGCGCCCTGATGGCGCACGGTCTCTCCGAGGCGATCGGCCTCACCCACTATCGCTACAACCCCGACGTCTCCGACGAAGAACTCTTCGACAAGGGCTACAACCGCGTGTACGACACGCTGGAGATGGAAGCGAACCTCAATCACGTCGAGGAGTTCTCGACCCGGGCCATGGAACTGCTCGGCCCCCAGAAGGAGCTTTCGTCGGAGGTGATCTGCCGGGCCCTCGGTCAGGTCCTCGCCGAAGACACCGATGGCGGCGGCGTCCTGCGCAGCGCGTATCTCAAGGGCGTGCCGGTCTACGTGCCGGCGCTCACCGACTCCGAACTCGGCCTCGACCTCGCCACCTGGGCCATGCGCCACGCGAGGAAACGCGGCGAGATCAAGACGCCGATGGACCTCTTCAACGTGGTCCCGCGTTACAACCCGTTCCACGACCTGATCAGCTTCGCGCGCTTCGCGCTTGGGGCGAAGAAACTCGGCATCTTCACGATCGGCGGCGGCGTGCCCCGCAACTGGGCCCAGGAGGTGGGACCGTTCGTCGACATCACGAACGACCGCCTGGAAGAGAATTTCCGGCCGCCGCGTTACCACTACGCGGTTCGGATCTGCCCGGAGCCCGTCCATTGGGGCGGCCTCTCAGGCTGCACGTACTCCGAGGGCGTCTCGTGGGGCAAGTTCGTCCCCAGAAGCGAAGGCGGCCGTCAGGCCGAGGTCTACGCCGACGCCACCACGGTCTGGCCCCTTCTCATCAAAGGAGTGCTGGAGGAGTTGGGAAGGAAGTAATCGTAGGCTCACCCTCGAACGATGCGGAGTCCGGTGAGCCGCGGGAGATCTCGGGTCAGTTGTTCCAGCGGGGGCTGGTTGGAAGCGCCTGGGGAGTAAGACTGAACGATCACGAACTTGTCCCGGTGGGTCACGAGGCCGATCGAATCGACGGTGTTCGACGGCTCTCCGGCCATCTGATAGTCGCCTCGGCCGGTCCAGATGTGCTTGAAGTCCTCTTTCCGGTAGGTGCGACGCCACAGGGGCACGACCGCAGCCAAGCGAAGGGACAGGCGCACTCGGCCGTCCGCGAGAAATCGGACGTCGCGAGGCAGCAGACAGAACACCGCAAGGAGGAGGATGGGAGTTCGAAAGAGCCAGCCCAGCAGCCCCTCGAGTTTCGCGGCGTGGAACACCATCAGGAACGCGACGCACGCCGGTAGGCCGAGGTAGAGGTTTCGAGCCCACGGCCCGAATCTCACGACATAGGGAAAGCCAGGTTGCGGTTTCGCTGCTCTGTCTCGATCCGACCCCGTGATTCGCCGGCGTTTGGCCATGGCGCCAGAGGGTAGGTGAAACAAGGCCATTTTGCCAGGCGATAACGACGGGGCGGCTCGCCACGCCTCGCTCGTCTGTCAGCGTTCCCCGCGGAGAGCGAAGGCTCAATTCACTTGGGCCGCAGCGACGGGGGTTTGGGGGCGGGGCCGTGCAACGCCCCCCAACTTAGAGATGGTGCCGGAGGCGGGACTTGAACCCGCACGGCTTGCGCCACACGCCCCTCAAACGTGCGTGTCTGCCAATTCCACCACTCCGGCTTGAACCATCCGCGGCCAAAAACGGGCGCCGCTTCAGACGACATTCGGGGGTTGAACGAACCTCCGTGAGGGACGCGAAGGATACCTTCTTTGGCGTGAAACCCGCAACGCCTTTGCGTCGCGAAGTTACCGCGCGGCGCGCTTCGTGGCCGTGTCGGAGATGTAGCGCTGCGGGTCCTTCAGGAGCAGGCGGGCCATCGGGATGCTCTCGATCGCCTTCTTGAGCTGCGGGTCCTGCGCGTACAGACGGAGACGGGCCGCGCCCTCGCCGAAGATCTGGCGCATCGTTTCTTCGAGAATCTCCGCCTGAACCTCGGCACGGTTCGCGTCGAACTCCGCCGCGTCGACCGGGATGTTCTCGGCCTTGAGGTACTCCGCGAACTCGCGCAGGATCTCGCCCGTCACCTTGAAGTCCTGGCCGATTGGACGCACCTTGTCGTTGCCGACCAGGGCCTTTGAGCCAGCCCCCGCGACCGAAGTCGAAGCCGCCACTTCCGCCGACTCGAACCGGCGCGCGAAGTTGACGAAGGCCTGACGCGACTGCAGACGCGCCACCAGCGGCCCGGGCTTGGGCGGCTCGATACAGGTGTCGGGAGCGATGCCGTCGCCGCCGAAAACTCTCCGGCCCGCGTCGGTCAGCCGCGGGTCCGCGCCCTCGGCTTCGCAGGCGCTGCGCTCCTTGGGGGCCTGGTAGTCCTCGAGCGCGGTGTCGCCGCCGTACTCGCGCTGGATCGATCGCCCCGAGGGCGTGTAGTAGCGGGCGGTGGTGAGGCTCAAGGCGTAGCCGCGCACGCTGCGCAGCGGCCAGATCGTCTGCACCAGTCCCTTGCCGAACGTCCGCTCGCCCACGATGAGGCCGCGGTCGTGATCCTGGATCGCGCCGGCCACGATCTCGGAGGCCGAGGCGGAATGCCGGGACGTCATCACGACGAGAGGAACCTGCGACCAGGGAGAGTCGGTCTCCGTGATGTAGCTCGACTCGTCGCGCTTGAAGCGGCCCTTGGTGTACACCACCATCTGACCCTGCTTGAGGAAGAGATTCGAAACGCCGAAAGCCATGTCGAGAAGGCCGCCCGGGTTGTCGCGCAGGTCGAGCACGTAGGAAGTGGCCCCCTGCTCCTTCAAAGTCCGCAAAGCGCGCTCCAGTTCGCGTTCGCAGTCGGCAGATTCGCCGGGCCGGCAGGCCGTGGTCTCGTTGAAGTCCACGAGGCGGATGTAGCCCACATCCTTGCTGACCATGAAGGCGTAAGGCACGGAATGAAGCGGGATCTCGTCGCGGACCACCGTGAACTCGAGCGGCTGCGCGTAACCCTCCCGTTCGAGCCGGATCTTGATCTGCGAGCCCTTGGGCCCGCGGAGACGCTTCACCACCGCGTCGATATCCATGCCGCGCGCGTTCTCGGATTCAATGCCCACGATGATGTCGCCGGCGCGGATGCCGAGGCGATGCGCGGGAGATCCTTCAAACGGCGAGACCACGGTGATCTGGCCGTCGATCGAGACGATGGTGATGCCGAGACCGAAGTAGGAGCCCTTCTGCCGCTCCTGCAGCTTCGAGAACTCGCTCAACTCGAAGAAGTTCGAGTGCGGGTCGAGCGTGCGCAGCATCTCGCGGATCGACGCGGACACGGGTTTGCTGGCGTCGATGGGCTCGACGTACTGAGACTCGATGGCGGCGAGGATCTCGGAATAGCGTTTGAGATGAACCTCGCGGGTGTCGGCGGTGGCGGCGTTCGGGCCAATGACCCCGCCCGCGATTGCGGAAACCACGATCAACGCCACGCTTGCGACGGTCGCTCGAATGGAACGGCTCATGCCATCACCTCGTGAATTTGCAAAACCTGATTATGTGCTGTCGGCCCGTTTGCGCAAAAACGGCGAAATCGGCTCACTCCCCCTCAGGCGGCATCTCATGGTGATGGCTGCGCCACCACCAGACGAAGCCGCCGATGAAGAGGGCGATAAACGCCAGCACCCAGGGCAGATGGTTCGCGACCCACACGTCGAGATTCTTGACCCAGCCGATCGCCTCATCGCCATACGAGGCGCCGAGCAGGGCCCACACGACGTAACGGGTCCCACGCGCAAAGAAGACGGTGGCCGCGAACTGAGCCCGAGGCATGGCGAAAATCCCGGCCGCCAGGACGAAGCCCTTGAAGGGCATGGGCGGCGGCGACAGCGCGGGAATCGCGATCGCGAGAGCGCCGTACTTCGTCAGCATCATCTCGGCCTTCAGGAGTTTCGGCCGCGACACGAACTTCGTGGCCAGTCTCTCGCCGCCCCGGCGGCCGACCTCATAGAGGAGAAGACAACCGACCACCGACCCGAGCGCGGTGGCGAGGACGAACTCCCACGCGATCGAGGGGGTTTTCGCCGCACCGGTAACGATGAGGAGATCGCTCACCTCGGGCAGGGAGACGAAAGACGAATCCGCCACCGCGACGAGGAACATGCCGAACCAGCCGAGCTTCGGCACGGCGACGTCCTGGATCCAGACGATTATGTCGTGCACGGGAAACCGAAGAGGACGTTACCGGAGGGAGCTGCCCCTTTGGGGGCGGCCGCTACTTGCCCGCGATCGCGAGCAGACCGATGTCGAACTTGAGCGTCGAGTTGGCGGGAATCGTGGTGCTGGCCTGGCTGCCGTAGGCCAGGTTCGGGGGAATGGTCAGGCGACGCTTGCCGCCGACACGCATCCCGATGATGCCCTGGTCCCAGCCCTTGATGACCGCGCCGACGCCGATGCGCGTGGTGAAGCCGGTCGTGTTTGTGTCGAACACGGTTCCGCTGGAGGCGAGCGACCCGACATAGGTGACGGTCACGGTGTCACCGCTCACCACGGTGGGACCGGTTCCCACGTCCAGGTCTTCGGTGGTCAACGTTCCGTCGGATGGCTCGGTCCCGCAGGCGGGGAGCAAGGGCAAGGATGGCGGCGAAGCTGGCGAGTGTCTTAAGAGTTCTCATTAACCCGTGAGTTTAATGTCTCGCCCGATGCCACGCCGAATCAGCAGCGTTCCTGATCCGCCTGGGCCATCTCATGCGCGACCTCGTCGGCGAGCCGTGCGATCAGTGGATCGTGGGTCAAAGCGAGCCCTTCTTCCGCGGCGTCGAGGGCTTCGCGATAGCGCCGGGCCCGGCGCAGGACCTCGATGAGCTGCGGATAGACCACCGACCCCGCGCGCACGTCCTTCGCCGCGAGGGCCATGGCCCGGGCGCCCTGGAGAGCGTCGAGTCGATCGAGCGATGCGGGCCGCGGATTCAGCCTGCTCAGATACGCGTTGAGGGCGAGACGCGTGCTCGGAAACGCGAGTTGATCCCACGGAATCCCAGCCGGATCGAAGGTGCGCACCTCCAGGCTTTCGTCGCCTACTGTGGGCTCCCCCGCGATCGCGCGCGCCGCGTACGTCACCACCACAACTTCGCTGTCCTGAAACGAAAACGCGCCGAGCAGACCCAGGATCTCGATATCGAGGCCCACCTCTTCGCGGGTCTCCCGAATCGCGGCCTGCTCGAGGGTCTCCCCGCGATCGACGAAGCCTCCAGGATGAACCCAGAAGCCCGCACGCGGGTCGATCTCGCGGCGCAGCAGCACGATTCCGCCCTTGTGTTCGACCACCGCCCCCGACGCGACCTTCGGGTTGAGGTACATGACGAATTTGCAGTCGGGGCACACGAGCCGCTCAGGCTCGAAGTCCTTGAGCCGCCGCAGGCTGAACGAAGCCCCGCACTTCGGACAGAACTTGTAGCCAGGGTCGGTCAACACGCGCCGCGAGGTTACCAAGCCCATTGGACCGGTCGTCATTGCGAGGAGGGGATCGAAGGGCGACCGACGAAGCAACCCCGTCCAACCACTATCACCCGCCTACAACTTATACGCGTCCTTCGACGGCCTCAGCGGCCGCTGCAGCCAATGCGGCCTTCTCGTCCCATCGGGCGAGAACTTCCCTGCCGGCCTGGCTTTCGCCATCCACGTTTCGTAGTGGGCCTTCGACTTTTCGAGATCCACGACGATGTCGCCGTAGCGGTCGCCTTCGTGGGCCTTCTCCACCCGCACCGCCTGATGCCAGCAGTGCATGCCGGAGAGCGGGTCGGGCTGGACCGGGAACGTGAGGTTCTGATGGACACCCGCGTCGGTCCACCACACGCGCGAGAGGTCGGTGTCGCGCGCGTCGACATGGGCCTCAACGCCCGACAGACGCCGCAGCATGTAGCTCGACTTGTTTCGCTCCATCGAGACCGTCGCCATCGACGAACGCTGACCTTCGCCCTGCTCCAGCTTCCACCGCCCCATGTGATGCGAACAGGCGACGATGCCGGGCTTGATGCCCTCGGTCACCCACGCCTTCACGATGAAGTAGCCGATGCGCGTGGAGACACGAACCAGATCGCCGGTCGCAACCCCGACCCGCTCCGCATGTGAGGTATGAATCCACAGCGGATTCGAATGCGCGATCTCGGAAAGCCACTTCGAGTTGCCGCTGCGGGTGTGGATCTGAATCGGCAGCCGGAACGTCGGAATGAGGGGCAGCTCATCGGCGAGCAGATTCTCGGGATGCACGTGGCTCTTGAGGTAGACGGGAATCGCGGCTTCGGGATAACCCCACGCCTTCAAAGTAGGTGAATAGAACTCGAGTTTTCCGGAAGGTGTCGGGAAGCCGCGGAGCACCCGGCCATCGACGTCGATGCCGATGGGCCGCCGGCCCGAAGCGTCGGAATCGGGCACGGGCTGAGGCGCGACGTTGAACGTGTCGGGCTTGGGCGAGGCCGCGAACACACGCCCGAAAGCATCGCGGGCCACATCCACCTGCTCCGCCGCGGGCACTTCTTCAGCGAACAGCTGGCCGATACCGCTCTTGATCTCGTAGGCGCCGTACCGCCGCATGAACTCGCCGGGCTGAAGCTGCTCGGCCGCCGCTTTCGCGGGCAGACCCGGCACCGAGTTCTCGAAGATGTGGTCGTAGTACTCCTCGATCGAGAGTTTCGTCCCCGGTGTCTTCTTCGACTCGAAGAACTGGCGGATCCCCATCGAGCCGTCGGGATCGATCCGCCACGACAGATCGATCCACATCTCGTTTTCTTCCCAGACCTCGCCGGGATTGACGTCGCGTGTGTCGACGCCCGTGTCCTTCCGCATACGCCGCTTCGCTTCCTTCAACACGGGCTGGCGGAAGCCAATCCACTGCGCGTCCTGGGTCTCGTACGAATGCAGGTCGTGGCGTTCGCTGCCGAGACCCATGGGAAGGATGTAGTCGGCGAAGTACGCGGTCTCGCTCCACGTCGGCGTGAGCGCGACATGCAGGCCGATCGGCGAGTCTTCCTTGGTCATCTGGTCGATCCACGAGAAGCCGTCGGGATTCGTCCAGACCGCGTTGTAGACACGCGTGAAGTAGACGTCGAGTTTGCCGCGGCCCTCGCGGAGGAAGTGCGGGAGCAGGATCGACATCTCGTACATCGACATCGGGAACTCTTTCGGCCACGTGAGTTCGTTCCAGGTCTTGGGATGCGGCGGCATGTAGATCGGCTTCGGGACGAACTTGTTCCAGGTGTTGGGGTACGTGCCGCCCTCGCAGGCGACGGCGCCCATCAGGCAGTTGAGGAAGAAGAGGCACCACGCCACCTGCCATCCGCCCTCCGCACCGGCGGCGGCGGAGCGCCAGTTGTGCGCGGCGAGTTTCGTCCCCGCCTTCGAGACGATCTCGGCGATCTCACGCAGCTTCTTCTCGTCGACTCCCGACTCCGCGGCCGCGAAAGCGAACGTGTAGCTCGCGTAGGCCTCGGCGATCGCGGTCTCGAAGCTCTCGAACGTCCGCGGCAGCTCGGGCCGCTCGGCCGCGAGGTACTGCTCCCAGTTCCAGAACTTCCGCATGAAGTCGGCGTTGTAGCGCTTCTTCCTGATGATGAAGTTCGCCATGGCGAGGAGGATGGCCGCTTCCGACCCCGGGTACGGCGCGATCCAGTGATCGGCATGCGTCGCGGTGTTCGAGAGGCGCACGTCCATCACGATCAGCTTGGCGCCCTTCTGCTTCCCGTCCATGATCCGCTGGGCGTGCGGATTGAAGTAGTGGCCCGATTCGAGGTGGGCGCTGATGAGCAGGATGACTTCGGCGTTGGCGTGATCGGGGCTGGGCCGATCGAAGCCCATCCAGAACTGGTACCCGGCACGCGCGGCCGACGAGCAGATGTTGGTGTGCGAGTTGTGGCCGTCCACACCCCACGCCGCGAGCACGCGCTCCGTGTAGCCGTCCTCGCCGGGCCGGCCGACGTGGTACATGATGTCGTTCGGGCGCTTGTCGACGAGGGCTTTACGAATGCGCCCCGCGATGTCGTTCATCGCCTCGTCCCACGAGACGCGTTCGAAACGTCCGCCGCCCCGCTTCCCCACCCGCTTCAGCGGATAGAGGATGCGATCGACGTCGTGAATCTGATTGAGCGTCGCCGGTCCCTTGGCGCAGTTGCGGCCGCGCGACCCGGGATGTTCGGGGTTGCCTTCGAACTTGCGGACCTCGAGCGTCTCCTTGTCGATGTAGGCGAGCAGACCGCACGCCGACTCACAGTTGAAGCAGGTGGTGGGAACAAGAACCTGCCGCAGCTCCTTCTTCTTCGGCCACGACTTCGAGTCGAGTTCGACCCAGTCGTCCCAGCGTTCCTTGGGCGGGAACGAAGCGAGGTCGGAACCGCTCGGCCCCTGGTAGAAGGTTTCCTTGCGGCTCACGGTTTCATCCCGGAAGGCGTTGACTGCGCCGTGATCCACGTCGATGGGAAGTCGTTTGGCGGTCATGCGAGGGGCACCGATTGTCCAGCCTGGACGTGCGCATGTTCCCAGGCGAAAAGACCGAAGAGAGCGCAGGCCGCGCCGAACATGCCGACCCACGGCGTGGCGATACCCACGAGCGAAAGAACCACCGCGGCGACGAAGTACGGCTGGAACTCGCCATGCGTGATGTTGTGCGCGGCGAGGCGGGCATGCGCGGTGCCGTGCGTGAGCGTCACGTCGCCCACGACAAGCAGCAGATGAAGGGCGGTGGATCCCGCGACGAGCGAGGCGATGGTCTCGAGCCCGGGCGCCACCAGGGCCAGCATCGACGCTCCGGCCACGAACGACTGCACCACGAAGTGCGCGGGAAGCAGAGGGTTTTGCCACAAGTCGCGAGCCTTCGCCTGCGCGAAGAGATACGCGGTGTAGACGGCCGTTAACCCCGCGGCCGGAATCCCGGCGATCATCAAAACCTGCGTGGCCCCGTCATTCCCCATCCCGCCAAAGAAGTAGTGAAGCGCCAGCAATGCGCCGTAGGCCGTGATGATCACCGCCCCCCGCACCAGCCAGCTTTTCCACTGCGGGCGGAGGAACATGTAATAGAAGCGGGTGGGCTGCTTCAAGTCCCAGACCAGAAGCGCACCGGTGATCCCAAGAAAGATGCCGCAGATGACCGGCACGCCAATCTCCCAGAGCGCTGTAGCCGCGCCGAGATCCCCACGAAGCACAAGCAGAGCAGCGACCAGGTACACGCCGGAAGCAATCCCTTTGGTCCACGTGTACGCCGAAACGCGCCAATCCCAAGGCCGGTTGTGAGGAATGTCGTAAGAAAGCACCGCCGCCGCAGAAGACGTCGCACGCCCGGGCGAACCCGAGGTCACCGTGTTGCCGTCAAGCCGCCCCGACTGCTCAGACCACATGAAGATCCCACCTGAGGGCTGCCGCGCCGCAAGAGGATCCAGCGTCGCCGCATGCGCCCCCTTATAGAAGAGCTTCGGACGCGTGTCCTTCTCCGGCCGCCGCACCGCCACCACCTCGCGGTTGATGATCCCCGCCACCTTGGAAGAAGGATCATTCATATCCCCCACCAGAATCGCCTGGGTAGGACAAACCACAACGCAAGCCGGCTCAAGCCCCACTTCCAGCCGATGCGCGCACATGTTGCACTTCTCGGCGGTGTGATCCTCAGGATTGATGAAGATCGCATCGTAAGGACAAGCCGCGATGCAGGCCTTGCACCCGATGCACCAGTCCTTGTCGAAGTCGACGATCCCATCCTTCCGCTGAAACATCGCGGACGTCGGACACGCCGTCGCACAGGGCGGGTTCTCACACTGATTGCAGCGAGTGACCTGAAACGCCCGCCGAGCCGTCGGAAACGTCCCGATATCGACGTTCTTCACGTAGGTCCGATGAACCGAAATCGGCACCTCGTTCTCGGACTTGCAGGCCGTGGAGCAAGCATGGCACCCGATACAACGAGTCTGATCAAGAACCTTGGCCCACTTCACGGGAAGCGGAATAGCAGCAGGTGTCGGCATTTGTCGCCGCGGAGTCTAAACGCTGCCCCCTCCGTCATTGCGACGACCTCGGCGGAAGGAAGGGGAGGAAGCAATCCCGTCGCCCAACTATCGAGTGATCACCCCGCGAGTCAGACGTAAAGCGCCGCGAGCCGCTGACGGGCGGCCGACGTCCCGCCCACCGCACGACCTACGCCGCGAGCTTGACGGAACCGAGATGCTCGCCTTCGCGCAGCTCCGGACGCGTTAGCGGCCGCCGGCCGCGCCCAGGGCGGTGGATCGCGGGCGCTTCATGAAATAACGTGAGTCATGACTGCTCCTCGAGTCTCTCGCCCTCCTTGGACGTGTGAATGTGGTCGCAAGGTCCCCGCGCATGTCCAGGCCTGCCGCTGCGGCAAGACTCAACCGGAAGACGCTGGCCTGTCGGGTGCGGCCGACTGGGTCCAGGCGCAGGCCCAGGCCCCGGCGGCAGCGGCGAAGGAGTCGAGCGGCCTCCTGAGCGCCAAGAGCCTCCTGCAAGTCGGAATGGTGCTCCTCGTATTCGGTCTCTTTTTCGGAAGTCGCTATTTCAATCGGTATCGCGCTTCGAACCAGATCCGAGCCG
>CAZBTT010000039.1:0-4230 GCA_964494295.1 uncultured Acidobacteriota bacterium | reverse complement strand
GACGCGGGGACAGCACCCGCCAAGGTGGACAAGGGGAATCGGGCCTGCTTGCAGCCGACCTACCAGATGTCGTCAAGGCGTCGTGGAGGAGCTCCAACGTTCGATGAAGAAAAGTACGGCACGTGCGCGATGCGAGCCCTCGAGCGTGAGGCAGGACACCTGCGAAGCGCTCGGTCGAAAGCGACTCTCGATGAACAGCGAACCGCGCGAGAGGCCAGGCGCGAGGCCGATACCGCGCGCGCCGTGGCAGCGTCGCCTCATCCAACCGAGGTCTTCGCCCCCGCTGATCCAGGCACCCCGGCTCAACCCCGGACTGTCGCCATCTCGGGTCTCACACTGGAGAAGTTCGATCGAACCGACACCACGCTGGTGGCTACTTTTCTCGCGATCGGTTCGGGCGTCGACAAGTTCGTCTGCCAGTACACGCTTAAATGCGGCTCGGCCGCCCAGCCCGTGAGCCAAGGGGCACTCGGTTGCCTGACCGCACGCGACGCGGTCCGCGGTGATGGGCGATTGAGCTTCACTCGATCGCTCCCAGCGCCGACGGGCCCCTGCGAACTCACTCTCGAGCTCATCGATGGTTCGACGGGCACCAGCAATCGGGCTACGTTGGGCCTTCCCTAAGACGGTCGACGCCGAAGCCGATGGTGTCTCTGGCATGACGCCGGTCGGCGCGCAGAAGTGAGCGTCGGCATTCAGGTATACGCAAAGGCCGGCGCCGCGCGCTCGGTCGCTTCTCAATGGCCTCCCGCGATCACGGCACAGTGATTGGGCGCTCCGCCCATCGACGGCGCGTAAAATCCGTCTGAATTGAGGACGCCATGGTATTCACCCGACCCGAACTGGAACGATTCGCCGCGAAGGAGCGCAACCGGTTCGAGGAACTGCTGAGGGACTTCGTAGAGGTTCCAAGCATCTCCGCTGATCCCGACCGCAAAGCCGACGTCGAGAAGTGCGCCGAGCTGGGCGCGGCCACGATCCGGGCCTTCGGGGGGCGGGCCGAGATCCACCGCGTTCCCGGCGGGAATCCGATGGTCCTCGGATCGTTCGGGTCGGAGAAGGGGCGGCCCACCGTGACCGTCTACAACCACCTCGACGTCCAGCCGGCTTCGAAGGAAACCGAGCCCTGGCGGACCGAACCGTTCACGTTCACGAAACAGGGCGACACCTACTTCGGTCGCGGCACCACGGACGACAAGGGACCGGCCCTCACCGCACTCCTCGGGGCCCGGGCCGCCATCGACGCCGGTGTGCCGATCAATGTGAGGTTTTTGTGGGAGACGGAGGAGGAAGTGGGCTCGCCCCACTTCGCCGAGACGCTCCGGTCCATCGGCGCAGCCGCCGCCACCGACGCCGTGGTCGTCTCGGACACCGTATGGGTCTCACGCGGGCGGCCGTCACTTTCCGCGGGCCTGCGCGGCCTGCAGCGCTTCACGTTCCACCTCGAGACCGCGGAGACCGACCAGCACTCGGGAACCACGGGGGGCGTCGCCAGAAACCCCGTGGCCGAACTCGCCCAGATATCGGCCGAGATGTTCGACGCCCGGACCGGACGGGTGAAGATCCCCGGTTTCTACGACGAAGTCGAGAAGCTGACGAAGAAGCAGGTCGCCGACTTCAAGGCATCGGGGTTCAGCGTCAACAGCTTCATGAAAGACCACGGTTTCAAGTCGATCCGGACGAAGGATCCGCTCGAGGTGATGAAGCGGCTCTGGGCGCTGCCGACCTTCGAGGTGCACGGCCTGGTGGGTGGCTACACCGGCCCTGGGGTCAAGACCATCGTGCCGCCGCGCGCGGAGCTCAAGGTCTCGGTTCGCCTGGTTCCGAACATGACCGGCGAAAAGGTGGCCAAGCTCGTGAAGGCTTTCGTGAAGAAGAAGAACCCGGACATCAGGGTCGAGGCCGGCTCGTCGGCCCCTCCTTACAAAGGGATCACCACCGGCCCCTGGGTCGAGGCCGCCGCGCGCTCCATCAAGTTCGCGTTCGGCAAGTCCCCCGTCTTCGTACGGGAGGGCGGAACCATCGGCGCCGTTCTCTCCATGGAGCAGATCCTGAAGTGCCCGATCGTCTTCATGGGGCTCTCGCTCCCCGACCACGGCTACCACGCCCCAAACGAGAACTACGACTGGGGCCAGGCGGGCGGTGGCATCGTCGCCTTCGCGAAGTTCTTCGAGGAAGTCGCCGGAATCAGGTCCTGAGTGCCGGGCCGATAGTCGGGCGGGTTGCTTGTAGCATCGTCCCGTGACCAGGCCTCGGAAGGCGCGCGTCAAGACCGGCTTCGAGGAGATTTCGCCCGAGGACATCGTTGCTCTCGGGGAGTTCCTCGACCGCGAGCCCCTGGCCAAGCGGTCGATGGGCATTCCGATGCTCGACGGATTCCTCACCGCCATCGTCATCGGCCCCGAAATGGTGATGCCGTCCGACTACCTCCCCTGGATCTGGGACTGGAAGCGCGGGAAGAAGGCCGTGGAGTTCGCGGATATCGACGAGGCCAACCGCATCCTCGGTTACGTGCGGGGGATGAACAACCGCGTGGCCACGGCGTTGATGAACGACCAACCGGCGATCGTCCCGATCTTCGTCTTCGAACCCGTCTGGGATCACATGGAGTGGATGGGCGGGTTCCTCCTCGGAACCGACTTCGACGCGGAGGTCTGGGACTACGCGCGCGAACAAGTACCCGAGCTCTTCGAGCCGTTCGAGGCCTTCGCGGGGTTGGAGCGCGACGCCCCGGGCTTTGAGGAGGCGTGCCAACGGCTGGGTCGGGCGATCGTCCTCATTCGCGACTATTTCCGCGCGGGCGAGTGGCGTCAGGCCTTCGAGGAGGTCCAGAAGCCTTTCGTCCGCGAGGGGCCAAAGGTCGGCCGGAACGATCCGTGTCCTTGCGGGAGCGGTCGGAAGTTCAAGAAATGTTGTGGGGAGTCGGGCGGGACGGTTCACTGAGGCCGGAAGCGCGACTCCTGGTCCACGCTTCGACGCGAGGGTCCATGACCTTGAACCACAACGGCGGGACGAGGGCCACGAGCAGCATCGCTGCATAACCGCTTGGCAATTGCGGCGCCTCGCGCTCGTCCCAGTGGCGCAGCATCTCGTAGGGTCGGCTCGCGAGGTAGTGGTGATCGGAGTGGCGGGCGAGGTTGAACAGGTACAGGTTGGAGACGCGGTGAGAGGAGTTCCAGGAGTGCTCGGGGCCCACCCGCTCATACCGCCCCGGCTCGATCTCGCGTCTGGTGAGGCCGTAGTGTTCGAGGTAGTTGATGACCTCGAGCAGGGCCACGGCGATGGCGCTCTGGGCAGAGAAGACCGCCACGCCGATGGCGCCGAAAGCAGCGGCGATCGCGGCGTAGACGATGGCCATCACGACGGGCATGCGCAGCCTTCCGTCGGCCAGGGACCAGGCGATCCCCCGCCGCGCGACGCTCTCGGTCTCGATCGTCCACGCCGAGATGGCCCCGCCAATGATGGAACGCGGAACGAACGCGAACACGCCTTCACCGCGTCGCGAGGACGCAGGATCGTCCGGTGTGGCCACGTTGCGGTGGTGCCCAAAAACATGCTCGATGCAGAAGTGCGCGTAGCTCGCTTCGGTCATCAGGATCTCGGCCAGGGCACGGGGAAAGCGGCTCGCCCGGTGCATCAGCTCGTGCGCGATCACGATTCCGCCTGATCCCGAGATCACGCCGAGGGACACGGTGAGGCCGATCGCCTCGATGAACGACGCCTCTCCACGGGTGATGCGGTGCAGCACGAGAAGGATCGCGGCGGTCTGGACCGGAACGAACAGCCACAAGGCGAGATCCCACTTCCAGCGGGGTCCGGGCGGCGCGCTCGGTGGGTTGACGCCGTGGGTCCCGATACGATCGTCGAGAACGGGCAGGAGACCGAAGATGAAGGCCACGGGCAGGAAGGTCCAGAGGCCTCCGAGGACCGCGCCGAGGGCGAGCAGGGCGGGCCCGACGTAAGCGACGAGGTGAGGAAGCGCCTTCATCGCGGGCTTAAGTCACCCGGAAGTTCCGCATCATTCCCATGTCTTCGTGTTCGAGGATGTGGCAGTGATAGAGGTACAGGCCCGGGTGGGTGGTGAAGGTCACCTGCACGCGGACCGTCTCGCCGGGGAGGACGAGGACGGTGTCGGTCCAGCCTTCGTCGACGAGGCCCTCGCGCAACGCGTTCGTCGCGCGCCCGCCCGTGCGATCGATCACGCGAAACTGCCGGCCGTGGATGGCCATG
>CAZBTT010000038.1:0-18433 GCA_964494295.1 uncultured Acidobacteriota bacterium | reverse complement strand
GACCCTTCGCCGAGGCGGCGAACCTGTTCTCGGCCCTCTGGGCCTCTCTGGCGGCTGGTCTCACTTGTCTCTCCGTCCTCACCCTGCGTGAGCCCGGGTATCGGTTCCTGACCAGCGGGGCGCCGTCTGCAGTCGGCCCGCAAAGGTGGCTCGGAGGGGTGCTTGGAGGCCTGCTCGCTGCCTTCTCGTATTCGCTGTGGTACCAGGCCCTCACCGCCGAGGCCTATGCCCTAAACGCCTTCTTCACCGCCGCGACTCTCTTCCTCGTCTTGCGACTAGGGGGCGAGGGTCCGCTTGGGCCCATACTCTCGGCTACCCAGAAGCGCTGGATCCTCCTGCTGCTCGTGGTCCACGGGCTCTCCTTCGGTAACCACCCCGTAACAGTGGCCCTTGTGCCAGCGCTCGTCTGGCTCGCGTGGAATGGCCGCGCTGCTCGCAAGGAGCGCCGGTTCTTACTCATAGCCCTGAGCGCTTACGCCGCGAGTGCGGCGTTGCCGTACTTGTACCTGCCCTGGGCGGCGCGGTCGTATCCAGCCGCGCCGTATGGCTCTTCAGACCACGTGGTCGGCGTGTTGACCCAGGCAACTGGCTCGCAGTGGAGTGGTGATGCCTCAAACTATGGCTTCTCTTTGGACCGCTTCCTCGAGCTTCCGGTGCAGGTCTGGCAGGAGATGTTTGGGATGGGCCTTTTGGGGCTTGCCCTCGGTTCGCGTCTTGTGATCAGGGAACATCCCCGGCTGGCGCGCTTCTTCCTCGCGACCCTGGTTCCGTGCTTCTTCCTTCCCCTGCTTTATCGACGGGGCGGGGAGTACGACTTCTGGCTGCTCTCCCCTTACATGGTCCTTTTCGTGGTGGCGGGCGCCGGGCTCGACGTGTTGCTGAGCGCATCAACGGAGCTCAGCCGGCGCCTCCCGATCCGCGTCGCGACGGCCGCCCTGCTGGCCCTCTCGGTTCTCGCTCCCTCGCTTTGGATCAATCCCCCTCTTGTAGATCGAAGCGTCGATTTTGTGCCGGAAGACTTCGGGCGCAATCTGTATCGCCCCCTCGAGACGGGAGCCGTCTTCGTGGCGATCTCGGACCAGGAAAATGCCCTGACCTATTACCTCGACGTGGTCGCTCGCGAGCGCCTCGACGTGATCCGCATTGACGGTGGCGTCATGTCGACCTCCTGGTTCCCGAGCCAGTTGAAAGCCCGCTATCCGGCATTCGCGTTCGAGGATATTTCGCAGGGCCGGTCCACTCCGCCCACGCGCGACGACTGGTTGGCGGAACTGATACGCGCGGCGGTGCGGGGTTCGAGGTCCTTCTACATGACGACCCCTCCGGCCCTGCCGCCTCCGCCTGGCCTGACGTGGGTCCCCGCCGGGGGGTTGTGGAAGCTCGCCGCCCAAGGCGCCACCATCGACCGAAGGGACTGGGAGTACACGTATCGAAATCCCTTTCCTTTCTCTCGCCCCGCCCGGGATCACGCGCCGGAGAGGGCCCAGGATGGAACGATTCGTCGAGAGCCCTATGTGGCACAGATCCAGCGGTTCCACGTGCAGGCCTGGCAGAACCTGGGCGACTGGAGTCTCGATCACGACGACTACTCTCAGGCGGCCGCGGCCTACGCTCAGGCCTTTTCCGTGGATCCGGGACTTGAGAATGCCGGGATCTTCTTCGGCCTCGGCAAGTCCCTCTTCGTCCTCGATCGACCCTTGGAAGCGCGTCCCTATCTGGAGCGCGTAGGAGGGCGCGTTGATGCGCGCATCGTGGCCGAAGCATCCCTCTATCTGGGGCAGATCCACGAAGGCCTCGGCGACCTGCAGGCCGCGAGGCAGTACTTCGACACCGTTCGCCGTCTGGCTCCTGACATCGGAGCCCGCCTGCCTCAAACCCCCGTCGACCCCAGCCGAAGATAGACAGAAAAGGGAGCCCCGAAGGGCTCCCGGTGCGGCGTCAGCGCGCGGCCTCAGCCGCGCCGCTGCTTTGCGAAACTAGAAGGACAGCTTGGCGCCGAGACGGATGGCGCGCGCACCCTGATAACCACAACCGCCGGCGGTGGTGTTGCAGTAACCGTCCTTCAGGAAACGCGGATCCTTCGGGATGTTGGCGATCAAGGCGGGGATGTTGACGTTGCCCGTATAGAACGCCTGCTCCGTGAAGTTGACGCCCTGGCCGGACGCCAGCTCCGTTGCGAAGTAGTTCGTCGCCGTGTCCGAATCCAGGACGTTGATGACGTTGGCGGAGAGCACAACTCGAACCCTGTCGTTGATCTTCAGCTCATGCTGAATATAGAGGTCAGCCTGATTGAAAAACGGCATCCGTCCGTCACTCGCCCGGCCCATGTACTGGACCGGGAAGTTGTTCGGAGGAATCACCGCGACTTCACGTGTGCGGACGACGCCGGAAGCGCCATACCAGTTGAGGCCGAAGCTCGTGCCGAAACTCGCGTCGTAAACGAACTGAGCCTTCATCTGGTGTGTGCGGTCCGTGGGGAGGAGGCCGTAGGCGGCCTGACCCTTGCCGTCGAACATCATGATGGGGTAGTCATACGAGCGGCCCACGTTCGGCGCGGCGCGGCCGTTTTCGTCGCCCTGACCGAGGCCCGTGTGGTTGCCGTACAGGCGGCTCCACAGGTAGCTGAAGCGGCCCGACCAACGGTCGGCCATGCGCTTGTTGAGGCTGAACTCGACGGCGTCGTAGGTGCGCTTCGGCTTGGGCATCGGAACTGCGGTGCCGCTGGCCAGAACGAAGGCGGTCGCGAGCGGGCCCAGGCCCGGGTTGCCGATCACGTAGATCTCGTTCTGTTGCGCGTCGAGCGCGCCCGTGTCCTCGATGACGGTGTCGAGCTGCTTGTGGACGTAGCGGACGCCGACCGATACCACGCTGGTGAGCTCATGGTCGGCGCCGATCACCGCTTCCTGCGACTTGAACGGCTTCATATCGGCGTCGAGTGTGTCCGAGCCGAGCGACGGATGACGGAAGTCGATCGGACCCTGGATGAGACGACCGGGGCAGGCGGGCGGGCAGCTCGCAGTGTCGAGGTTCTTCCAGTCCGGCGTGTCGAGGGTGTAGTAGTACTCGAGCCACTTGTCGCCGCCAAAACTGCCCCTCGGCAGCTCCAGCTTGGTGATGTCGTAGAAGATGCCCCAGCTGCCGTACACCTTCCACTTCCCGTCACCCTGCACGTCATAGGCGAAGCCGGCGCGCGGCGCGAGCTTGTCCACGAAGCTGAACTTGATGGCGGTGGCCGGGAGACCATAAGACGCATCCGCGAAGTTCGGGATGTTCTCGTTCTCGCTGCGGATGCCGAGGTTGATGGTCAGTTTGTTGTTGACGCTCCACGCATCCTGCAGGAACAGGCCGATGTTGTTTGACTTGATGTTGCCCTGGGTGATGAACCCGAGCTGCGGGGTGACGCCGTTGCTCCGCACCTGGTAGTAGCCGTACGTGCCGCGCGTCGTGGGGTTCGACGGGCTCTGCAGGCGGTCCCAGAAGATGCGGACGAGGTTGCCGGTCTCGCCCGTGAGCACATCGTTTGCGATACGGTCGAACTGCACGCCCGCCTTGAACTGATGTTCACCGGCGAAGCTGGCGAAGTAGGCGGCGTCGAACTGAGCGCTCATGCGCTCCTTCACGTCGCGCGCGGTCGATGTGTTGGTCGGGACGTTCGTGGTGCCTACGGCGCCTTGCAGGTCGGCGGGAACCCCGGCGAGGCCGACATTCGATGCGCAGAAAAGGTACCGGGTCCCGTCATACACGCCCTCATTCTTGAGGTTCTGACGGTAGTAGCCTGCGCGGGCGTTCAGGAATAGCCTGTTCGACGGCGTGTAGTCGAGGCTCGCCGAACCCGAGTAGTTCGAGCTGATGTCGTTGATGTCGTAGTTCGCGGTGTTGCTGGAGGTCCCGTCCAGGGCCTGCAGACGGCCTTCCTGCTTGTAGCCGGAGGACGTGAAGGCCACGCGCGCGCGGGTCTTGCCATTGATCTGGGAGGTGACGTTCGCCGTGATGTTCTGGCGAGTGAAGTCCTGGCTCTTGGTGCGCGCCACGCCATCGGCCCGGGACACGACCGTCCGGTCGAGCGGGTTGAACGACGGGTTGTAGCCGAGGAAGAACCACGCTTTATCCTTCAGGATTGGACCGCCCAGGGTGAGCCCGGGCTCGAGTGTCGTTTCCTTATCCTTCGCGTAGGTGACGTATTCGGACCTGCTGGTGTCCGTGGGAACGAGGCGAAGGGTGGGGCGGGCGCCCGCGTTGAGCGAACTGCCGGAATAGTAGGTGAAGAGATCGCCGCGGAAGCTGTTGGATCCACTGCGGGTGACCGCGCTGATGACCCCGCCGGTGGCGCCGCCATACTCGGCGGTGTAGCCCGAGGACTTGACCTGGACTTCGTCGACGAAATCGGTGACCAGGACCTTGCCGGAGAGACCGCTCTGGAGGTTCGTGGTTTCGGCGCCGTCAACGATGTAGCGGTTTTCGCCGGCGGCCGCGCCGTCAATCGAGATTCCGCCGAGCTTGCTGGTCTCGCTGTTGACGCCGGGAGCCTGGGTGACGATGGACGTGAAGTCACGGCCCTTGGGCATCTTGTTGAGCGCCTCATCGCGGAAGCTGACCGCGCGTGAGCTCTGCTTGACGTCGATGAGTGGAGCCGCGCCCGTTACTTCGACGGTCTCGGTCATCACGCCGAGTTTCAGTGTCATGTTGACGCTGAGCAACTGGCCGAGGGCCACCGTGATCTTGTCGACGCGGCTGGGGGAGAAACCCGTCAGACGGGCGGTTACGGAATATGTCCCGGGAGAAAGGGCCGGGAAACGGTAGACGCCGGCCGAGTCGGTGGTCGTTGCGACCATGAGGCCGGTGGCGCTCTTGGCCTCGATGGTGACGCCCGGGATCGCGCCGCCCTGCGCGTCCTTGATGACGCCTTCGATGGCGCCGCTCTGTTCCTGCGCCACCACGGTAAGCGCCATCAGCGCCGCCGCAGCAAACGCCACGAGATTTCTTAGTCGCATTTTCAATTCTCCTCCTCACGGGAAACGGCCGAGTCAATCCATTCAAACTCTTGGATTGCATCCTTGATAGCAAACCCCCCTCTGGCCGCCAATGATGCGATTGCATCACGACATGGCTCGGCCGCACGGAGTCAAACCGCTGAACCATCCCCCCGTGCCCGTCACGAAGCGCCGATATTGATCGACGCGGCCAAGCCGTGGCTCGCGCGGCAGGCCTCAGGGCGGGTGCTGCGGTGCCTCTACTTCCTGGGCGCCAGGGCGCCGCGCAGTTTGTCGGCGAGCGAACCGAAGCTCTGGGCCTGGGCCGCCACCGTGCGTGCGCTGTAGTCGCTTACTTCGGCGGCTTCCGCAGCCGCGGCGATGGCCTTCACGCTGAGGCGGATCCGACGCTTCGCGGCATCGGCCTCGAGCACCATGACGTCGATGTCGGAGCCGATTGGGAAAGCCTTCTGGAGGTCCACTCCGTGGGCCGCGCCGGTTTCCGCTGTGGGCAGGAGACCGGTGACGCCCGGGGCCAGGAAGAGGAAGATGCCCATCTTGTCGTGGCGCTCCACCTTGCCGGTGAGACGCGCGCCCGGTTGAATCGCGGACTTCGACGGCCTGGCGGCGTTCGCTCGCGACGTACCCTCTTCCAGGAGCGCGACGCCGATCCGCTTCTTCTCCGGATCGATGCTCAGAATTTCAAACGCCCCGGTCATGCCGGGCGTCACGGACTTCGACCATCCGCCCGGCTTCCCGGTGGGCGCGAACGTCGAGAGATGCGCCAGTCCCTCGATTCCGGCTTCGAGCTCGACAAACGCCCCGAACTCGGAGACGCGGGTGATCCGGCCGCTGAGCACCTGCCCTACCTTGTAGTTGGCTGCGACGGTCGACCAGGGATCGGCAGAGAGCTGTTTCATCCCGAGCGCGATCTTGCCGCCCTCCTCAACCCGGATCACCTTCACCGTGATCTCTTCGCCGACCTTCACGATCTGCGAGGGATCCGAGCCGCGCGACCAGCTCATTTCCGACGCGTGGAGCAGGCCCTGCACGCCGCCGCCAAGGTCGACAAACGCGCCGAACTCGCGCACCGAGACGACCCGCCCGCTCAACACGGCATCGGGCACGATCTTCTCGCGCACCTGGACGGCGAGGGCCGCCTGCTCTTCTTCCTGCATTCGGCGGCGGGAGACGACGAACTTCTGACCGTCTTCCTTGTATTCGACAATCTTGAAGGTGTACACGCGGCCCACGTGTGAAAGCGGGTCGGTCTCACGCACGTCGTCGATCTGCGACTGCGGACAGAACGCGCGTTGTCCCGCCACCGTCACCTCGTAGCCTGCTTTCACGCTTTTCTCGACCTTGCCATCCACGGGGAGGCCGGCGCGGAACGCGTCTTCGAGCTGCCGGGCCGTGGCTGCTCCGCGCTGCATTCGCCGCGATAGCGCTATGCCTCCACTCGTTGAAACCACCGTGGCGTGAATGCGATCTCCCACCGCGGCCTCGAGGACGCCGTCCTGGTTCCTCAACTCCGCGGTAGCGATCGTGGCCTCGCCCTTCGCGCCCACGTCGACAAGGGCGACCTCAGCGCCGATGGCCACAATCATGCCCTCAACGGACTGGCCGTTGGACAGGCGCTTCATCTGGTTGGAGGCGTAGGAAGCCTCCAGTAGCCGCGCAAATTCCGCCCGGCCTGAAGCCGCGTCGTCCGTCTCGTTCTCGCTCACCGCATCACCTCGAAGCACCTAGCCTACCTGTTCGGATCGAGGATTCGTGCCTCGGCCACGACCGAAGTCCGGGGCGGCTGCGTGCCCTTCGGGGCCAGGAGCCCTTGTGCCGCGCCGGCTCCTACCGCCCCGAGTCGAGATGCCAGCCCGGGTGAAGCCACTTCTTTCCCGAGTACACGAAGACTTCGGTGCAGCGGCCCGCGGTGGTGTTCGAGGAGCCGGACGAACTCAGAGTCGTGAAGCTGAACCCGCAGTAGATGATCCGGACGTTCCCGATCTTTTGAATCCGGTTGTCGCTGAACCGCAGATCCGTGAGTTTGTTGCCCGCGGCCACGAACCCCGCGGAATCCGCGATCGTCTCCTCCCGGCTGCGGAAAGGGCCATCTCCCGCCCCGATTCCCACGAAGTCCGCGGGCAGGATCTCCACGAGCGCCTTGCGATTTCCAGAGAACCAGTCGCGCCACACCGCCTCGCGGACCTTGAGAAGCTCCTCGTCTGAACCGGGGACGGCGGCGGCGGAGGCGGCCAGGGGAAAGGCCAGGAGGCCTGTCATAGCAGCGCGGCGCGTGGGCCCGGAGCTGCCCGTTACGGGATGGCCTGAGCTCATGGTTTGGATCTCCTGAAGAATGGTTTGGTTCATTCGTACGATCCTAGAATCCGGCCGCGCCGCCGGGCTTTCAGATTCTTGCTCTTTTCATCGATTGCCCTTGGCCCAGCAGGCGCTGTCGATCTGCCATTGTGTGAACCGCTGAACCTCGAGCAGGAATTCAGCCGGGCTCTCTCTCCATGAGATCTCGCTCACACCCCGGAGGGGGCTGATCAGGAAGAGGCTGGGGTAGCCGTCCACGCCAAGCAGGGCGGAGAGTCTGGCCGCCGTGGCCCCACTTTCCGGGTTAATCCTGACTTTTGCGACCTGGCGGGAAAGGTACTCGCTCAATCGACGATCGGCCAGCACCCGGTCGAAGGCAGCGCAGTATTGACACCAGTCCGTGCGGACGTAGATCAGGAGGGGGGCGCCGGTAGCGTCTTGTT
This sequence comes from uncultured Acidobacteriota bacterium, assembly GCA_964494295.1. Lineage (GTDB taxonomy): Bacteria > Acidobacteriota > Vicinamibacteria > Fen-336 > JAGNNV01 > JAGNNV01. Next base: position 10,704 of record CAZBTT010000038.1, on the reverse strand, counting down.
CCTGAAGGGCGGCAGCAAAGTCGTCGGCGCCCCGCCAGAGCGGGGAAACGCCCACCGGGGCCGTGGCGGCTCCGTCGCAGGCCGGCCAGGCGACCGCATCTTTCGAGGGCGGGGGGATCCCGGGGATGAAGCGTGCCTGACTGGCCGGTGGCGTTCCGCCAGAGTTGCGAGCGATGAGGAAGAGAAACGGGACCAGCAAGGCTATGCACAAGGCGCCCGCCATGACACAGCCCATCGCCTTGGCCCTCAATGAAGAGTGCTTGAGCGGCGGTCGCCCAGCCCATGGCGCCGACCGAAACCGCGAAACCACGATCCCACACCGGACGCATTCGGGGGAGTCAGGCTGTTCCGCGCGGCACCTCGGGCAGATCACGCACCCAAAGATAGTCGAGGGCCAGAACGCCGACCGGTCAGTGGGCCACGAAGGCCTCCAGGATCCGCCGCCCCTGGTCGGATCCGAGGATGGGTTCACTGGCGCGTTCGGGGTGCGGCATCAGGGCCACCACGTTCCGGCCCGCATTGCAGATCCCCGCGATCGCGTTGCGGCTGCCGTTGACGTTCGCTTCGTCGGTGACCTGGCCCTGAGAGTCGCAGTAGCGGAAGACCACGCGGCCTTCCTTCTCTATCTTCGCGAGCGATTCATCGTCAAGGTACAGATTGCCGTCGCCGTGGGCGATGGGCATGCCCATGACGTCGCCCGCCTTGAGGCCCCGCGTCGCCACCGTGTTCGTGACCTCGACCTTGATGTGCACGCGCTGCGAAAGGAACTTCACATTCCTGTTGCGCAGCATGGCGCCATCCAGCATTCCCGCTTCCTGGAGGATCTGGAAACCGTTGCAGATCCCCAGGACCCGGCCGCCCTTCTCCGCGAACGCCTTGACCGAGGCCATCACCGGAGAGAAGCGGGCGATGGCGCCGGTGCGGAGGTAATCGCCGTAGGAGAAACCGCCGGGGATCACGATCGCCTCGGATCCTTGAAGATCCGCGTCCTTGTGCCATAGGAAACGCGCGTCGTGCCCCAGCACTTCGCCGAAGACGCGCTTCGTGTCGTGGTCGCAGTTGCTGCCCGGAAAGACGACGATGCCTACTCTCATCAGGCCACCCGTTCGATCTTGAAGCTCTCGATCACCGGGTTCGAGAGGACCTTGCTCGCCATCTCTTCGGCCTGCTTTTTGGCCTCGTCCTCGGTGATGCCGTCGAACGTGAGCAGGAACGATTTGCCCTGGCGCAGGTCGGTGATGGTCTTGTAGCCGAGGCCGTGCAGGGCCTCGAGGGTGGTCCGGCCCTGCGGGTCGAAGACCGAGGTCTTGAGTGAGACGAGAACGCGAAGCTGGATCATGAGGCCTCAAAAACTCGAGCGAAGAGTGTGTCGGTGTGTTGGAGATATCGGGAGAGATCGAAGACGTGCTAGAGGGCATCCTTGCCGAGCGTCCTCTTGATCTGCTCGTCGGCAAGCACCTTGGCCTTGAAATCGCCTTCGTTGAGGAAGGCGTCCATGGCGTGGCCCTGGACGATCTTGTACGCGTCCTCGCGCCGCATGCCGCCTTTCTCGGTGAGTTCGAGCAGGAGCTGGCCCGAGAAGACAAGGCCTTTACCGGCATCGAGATTGCGCCGCATCCGCGCCTCGTCGACCCGCATGCCTTTGACGATTCCCGTGAACCTGCGGAGCATGTGGTCGAGGGCGAGGAAAGAGTCGGGGATGGCGACACGCTCAGCGGACGAGTGCGAGATGTCGCGTTCATGCCAGAGCGCCATGTTCTCGAGCGAGACCATGGAGTTCGCGCGGACGATGCGGGCGAGGCCCACGATCTGCTCGCAGCCCACCGGGTTGCGCTTGTGGGGCATGGCCGACGAACCCTTTTGAGTGGATCCGAAGGGTTCCTCCACTTCGCGGAATTCGGTCTTCTGGAGGGCGCGGATTTCCGTGGCGAACGTCTCGAGGCTCCCGGCGAGGATGCCGAGCGTCGTCATGACCTGGGCGTGACGGTCACGGGGGATCACCTGCGAGGCAATGGGCGCCGGGGTCAGGCCGAGGTCGCGGCAGACTTCCGCTTCGACGTCGGGCCCGAGATGCGAGAACGTGCCGACCGCGCCCGAGAGTTTGCCCGTCGCGATCTCGGCACGCGCGGCGACGAGGCGCCGGCGATCCCGCGAAAGCTGGTCGTACCAGAGGGCGAGCTTCAGGCCGAACGTCATGGGCTCGGCGTGCACACCGTGAGTGCGGCCGATCATGACCGCGTGCTTGTGCTCCATCGCCCGCGTCCTGACCACGTCGCGGAGTCCGTCGAGGTCGGCGAGGAGCAGATCGAGGGCGTCGCGTATCAAAATCGACAGAGCGGTGTCCACGACATCCGACGACGTGAGGCCGTAGTGGAGGAACCGACCTTCCGGGCCGACGTTCTCGGCGACCGCACTCACAAACGCGATCACGTCGTGGCCCACTTCCTTCTCGATGGCGTCGATCCGAGCCACGTCGAAGCGCGATTTCTCGAAAAGAACGTCGCGCGCGGCCTGCGGCACCACGTCGCGGCGGCACAAGGCGTCGGTGGCGGCGAGTTCGATCCTGAGCCAGGTCGAGAACCGGTTCTCGTCCGACCAGATCTTCGACATCTCCGGTCGGGAGTAGCGGGGGATCATGAGAGGCCCAGTTTACCGGGGCGTATGCTCAAACCGTGTTCAGGACGGTTCTCGGCTTTGTAGCGACCCTGGCCCTCGTAGCGCCGCAAAGCCTCCTGCTGAACCCGGATTCCCCGGCCATGAACGCCGAGGCGCCCGCCGCCTTCAAGGTCCGCCTCGAAACCACGAAGGGCGACGTTGTGATTGAAATCCAGCGCGCGTGGGCGCCGATAGGCGTCGATCGTTTCTTCAACCTGGTGAAGGCCGGCTACTACGACGACATGCGGATCACCCGCGTGGTTCAGCCGAAGTGGGCGCAGTTCGGCATCAACGGCGACCCCGGGATCGCGAAGCTGTGGCGGGATCGGCCAATTCCCGACGAACCTCGGGTGCTGCCCAACGAACGGGGCACGATCGCATTCGCCTGGGCCGTCGCGAACGGGCGCACCACGCAGGTCTTCATCAATCTCCGCGACAACCGGGAGACCCACGACAAGGAACCGTTCGTGCCTTTCGGCCGGGTGATCTCCGGCATGGATGTCGTGGACGCGTGGTATTCGGGCTACGGCGAGAACGCGGGGAGCGGTATTCGGAGCGGGAAGCAGGCGCCGATCTTCGAAGGCGGCAACGCCTATCTCGACCGCGAGTATCCGAAGCTGGACTCGATCAAACGGGCCATCGTGATTCCGCAGCCGCGCTGAGGATCGTTATCGAAACAAGGGGGCGACATGAAAGACATCGACTCGACCGGCCAGGCGAGGCGCGCGGCCAGGATACTGGTTGTAGTCATGGTGCTTCTCGCGCTTCCCGCGTGCTACGACTTCCCGGCGCCCCTCGACCCGGAGCCCAGGATGAAGCCGGATGCGCGCCTCGTGGGCGCCTGGCTCTGCGTTCCGTCCGAACCCACCATCCCGCCCGACCTCCGGGTCCGGGCGCGTGAAGGTGATCTCGTCATGGCCCTCAAATTCGAGGCGAGGAATCTCACGTACGGAATCCGACTGGTGGGAATGGACAAGCCCGACGAAGAAGCCTCCTGGGAAGGTTACGCGTCGGAACTCGGCGACCGCACAGTCTTGAACCTCTGGGCGATCTCCAAGAAGCCGGAAGCGGATCGAAAGCAGGTGACGCTGGTCAGCTACAGCCTGTTGTCGAAGGACGTCGTGCAGTTCGATTTGATCGATGACAAGCCCGTCAAGGGCAAGCCGCTCTCGCCCTCCTCCGAGCTGCGCAAGACACTGTTGTCCCACCGTCCTCAGTCCGAGCTCTTCAGTCCCTTCATGGTCTGCGTGCGGGCGAAGATCGAGGATCCAAGCTGAGAGCGTGCGGCCCTGGCCGCCCTTGAACCGGAGGGCCGATGGAGGAAAGCACGAAGGCGGTGTTGCGCGGGCTGGCCGAGGCCTCCCTCAGCATCGGTTCCGCCAATGACCTGGCGGACCGTGGCGACCCCGACGGCGCGCGTGAGCTGCGCGAGGACGCCCAGCGGACGATCCGCTCCGTGATGACCGCGGCTTCGCCCGACGACCGGGCCCGCATCGAGGGGCTCTTTGGCCCCGAACTGCCTTGCGATGAGCACTCCTGGCACCGCCTCTATGACACCGCGCTGTACCTGCTCGAGCGCGACCCGGAGTTGTCGGTCGAACGTCTGCGGGACCGCCATGGGGCCTTCGACGCGCGCGTCGGCGATCTGCGCGCCGCCACCGACGCCCATGAAGATCGCCTGCTGGTCCGCTACACGAGGTCCGACGCGCCCTGGCTGCCCAACGCTCTCAAGGCCGTCCTCGGACGTGGTGGCGACCGGCTCATTGCACGCGAGGTCCCCCCGCTTTCATGGGAGCTCGATCTCGCTGGCAACGGGATCCGGATCGAGTTCCACCGCACCGGTCCCGAGCCCTGCGCGGCCCTTATTGACGGCGTGCTGCTGCAGGTCGTGCTGGACAAGGCGGCGGCGCGCTCGGGTTTGGCGGTTTCGCTTCGGTCGCGTGATCGTGGCGCGCTTGGGCGGGTGAAAGCGGACCTGTTTGCAGCACTCGTTGACGATGGATGGGAGGAGCGAGCTTGAACCGCCCTTGGGCGACCGACTAACCTCCGCATAAGCGCCCGTTCCTTCCCGCCGGCCCCTCCAAGGAGACTCGATGTCCGCCACCCTTCCCCTCGCCAGGATCGCCCAGCAGATGCGGCGCGACAGTCTCATCATGACCACCGAGGCCGGATCGGGGCACCCGTCCACCTGCCTCTCCTGCGCCGAGATCATGTCGGTTCTCTTCTTCGATGAGATGCAGTTCGACCCGAAAGATCCCAAGGCCTACGACGTCGACGTCTTCGTCATGTCGAAGGGCCACGCCGCGCCCATCCTCTGGTCGGCGCTCTACCATGCGGGTGGGATCAACGAAGACCTCAAGAACCTGCGCAAGTTCACGAGCACACTTGAAGGCCATCCCACGCCACGCAATCCCTGGATCCGTGTCGCCACAGGCTCTCTCGGCCAGGGCCTGGGTTCGGCATGCGGCATGGCGTGGGCGAGGAAGAAGGACAATCATCCCGGTCGTGTCTTCACTCTGATGGGCGACGGTGAAGTGGCCGAAGGATCGGTCTTCGAGGCCGCCGCGTTTGCCGCTCAGGAAGGCCTCAACAATCTCGTCGCCATCGTCGACGTGAACGCTTTCGGACAGTCGGGCCCGACCATGCTGGTGCACGACACCGGCACTTACGCGCGCCGGTTCGAGGCCTTCGGCTGGCAGGCCGTGGAGTGCGATGGCCATGACGTCGAGGCGCTTCGCGCCGCTTTCGCGAAGGTCCACGACGCCCGGAAGCCGAGCGTCATCCTCGCGCGAACCCTCAAGGGCAAGGGCGTCCCGTTCATGGAGAACAAGGACGGTTGGCACGGCAAACCCGCGAAGAAAGGCGAGGAGCTTGCGGCCGCCCTCGCGGCGGTGGGCGAGGCGGACCTTGGTGATGTGAAGGCGCCATCGCGCCGCTACGGCAAGGACCGCCCCGCGGCTACGCCCTTCGCGGTCTCTCCCGCCTACAAGCCGGGCGATCTCGTCGCGACCCGCGAGGCCTATGGGAGCGCTCTCGAGCAGATCGGTTCTCAGTGCGCCTCGATCATGGGCATCGATGGCGACACCAAGAACTCCACGTTCTCGGAGCGCTTGAAGAAGGTGCGTCCGAATCAGTTCGCCGACGCCTACATCGCCGAACAGAACATGGTTTCCGTGGCTCTCGGCGCTTCGACCGAGGGCAGGATCCCCTACGCCTCGTCGTTCGCATGTTTCCTCTCCCGCGCCTACGATCAGATCCGGATGGCCGGCCACTCGGAGCCGTCGCATCTCGTGATCGTCGGCTCGCACGCCGGTGTTTCGATCGGTGAAGACGGCCAGTCGCAGATGGCGCTCGAAGATCTCGCCATGATGCGCGGCGTCGTCCCCGCCACTGTCTTCTATCCGTCGGACGCGGTGAGCGCCGAGAAGCTCACCGAACTTGCCGGCAAGACCCCGGGCGTTGTCTACATCCGCATGTCCCGTCCCAAGACCGCGATCCTTTACCCGAACGATGAGAAGTTCGAGGTGGGTGGGTCGAAAGTGGTCCGTTCGTCGCCCAAGGATGTGGTCACCGTGGTCGGCGCGGGCGTGACGCTCCACGAGGCTCTTGCCGCGCACGCGGAGCTTCAGGCCACGGGCATCGCGATCCGAGTCATCGATCTTTATTCGCTCAAGCCTGTCGACACGAAGACGCTGCTTCAGGCAGCCGCGGACACGAAGGGCTTCGTCACCGTCGAAGACCACGGCGCTTGTGGCGGCCTCGGTGAAGCGGTGGCCTCGGCGGTCGCGGGCCGTTCGCGGATCGAGATCCTGGCGGTGCGCGAGCTGCCCCGGTCGGGCACTCCGACGGAGTTGATGCATGCCTACGGCATCGACAAGGATGCGATCGTGGCCGCGGTGAAGCGACTGATCGCGTGAGCAGCTTCCGGCGCGCGATAGCACTTCTCCTGTGCGGCGTCCTTGCCGCCTGCGCCCCGTCGTCGACGAACACGACCACCTCGCGGCCTCGGGTCACACGCATCTCCATCGCCACCGGCGGCACCGGCGGCGTCTACTACGTCTACGGCGGAGCGCTCGCTCGCCTCATCTCCGAGTCGATACCGGGAGTCGAGGCCACGGCCGAAGTCACATCCGCCTCGATCGACAATCTCAAATTCCTGCGCGACGCGAAGGCCGACATCGCGTTCACCCTCGCGGACACGCTCAAGGACGCAAGCGAGGGCAAGGGCGCTTTCGAAGGGCGCCCGATCGACCTCCGCGCTCTGGCCGTCCTCTATACGAACGTCACCCATGTCGTGACGAAGAAGGGCAGCGGCATCGCGGCGCTGGCCGACCTCAAGGGCAAGGTCGTTTCGATGGGTTCGGCGGGAAGCGGCACCGAGACGATCGCCGATCGGACCGTCGCCGCAGCCGGTCTCGATCCTGTGAAGGACCTCCGCCGTGAGAATCTGTCCGCGCAGGCATCGGCGGATGCGCTCAAGGATGGGAAGGTCGACGCCTTCTTCTGGAGCGGTGGCCTGCCCACGGCCGCGGTGCTTGATCTCGCCATCTCCGCACCCATCCTGCTTTTGGACACTTCGAGCGTCCTGCCGAAACTCCAGGCGCAGTACGGCGAGACGCTCTATCGCGCGGTCTCGATTCCCGCTTCGACCTACACGTCCATCGAAACCGAGGTCCACACCTTCGGCGTCTCGAATGTTCTGGCTGTCCCGACCAGCTTCGACGAACACCGCGCCTACCTGATCGTGAAGATGATGTTCGACAAGAAGGCCGCGCTCGTTGCCACCCACGCCGAAGCGCGGAACCTCACCCTCACGAGCGCAGTCGAGGGGTCTCCAGTTCCCCTTCACGCGGGTGCGTTGAAGTACTACGCCGAGCAGGGCGCGATCCCTGCCGGGCCTCCCGTCAAGCAGCCATAACGCGACCCGCACCGGTGTACGCTCGCCGGGCGTGAGCGAACCCCGACCTGAAGTGGCGCACGAAGACGTCGAAGAGGCCATGGTCCGCCGCGTGCAGACAGCGCCCCCCGCGGCCACCGTGGTCGCGATCGCTCTTTCCGTTCTGGTGGTGCTTGGCGAGGTCACGGTCGTTGAGACGCTTCGTTTCCGCTCGATCGTTCTCGGGCTCGCTCTGGCTCTCGCCTTTCTCACTCTGCGAGTTCGGAACCGGTACGCGGGCGTGGTTCCGCACGCCCTCGCCTTGCTCGCGATCGGCCTGGCCCTCGCGATCGCCGCCTCTGGCCGCGGTTTCCTGGCGCGTGCGTCCGAGCCCGCGATGACCGATCTCGTATTGGGCGGGAGTCTGCTCGCTCTCGTCATCGCGGCGGCGTGGGTTTCGACCGGCGCGGCGCTTCCCGTTCTTTCGATCGCCACGATCGCCTACGTGCTCTGGGGTTCAGAACTCGACCGCGTCGGTCTCTCCATGATCGCTCACCGCGGCTACGACATTCCGCGACTCATCGGATCGATGGTGATGGGTTTTGAAGGGGTGTTCGGTGTGCCTCTGGACGTGGCCGCCACCACCATCGGCCTCTTCGCGATCTACGGTGCTCTTCTCGAAGCCTCCGGAGCGGCTCAGTTCTTTCTCGATGTCTCCTTCGCCTCGTTCTCGGGGACGGGCAGCGCCCGAGGCGCCGGACGCGCCGTCACGTTCGCGGGCTTCCTGCTCGGCTCCGTTTCGGGCAGCGGTGTCGCGACCACACTTACTCTGGGGGGCGCTTCGGCTCCGCTTCTGCGCCGCGCCGGCTTCACCCGTGAGAACTCAGGCGCGCTTCTCGCCGCCGCGGGCATCGGCGCCATCCTGTCGCCCCCGACCCTCGGCGCCGCCGCGTTCCTGATCGCCGAGTTTCTGAAGATTTCGTACGGACAGGTGCTGCTGATGGCGGTGATTCCGACCCTGCTCTACTACTTCGGAATCCTGCTGATGATCGAGGCCGATGTTCCGCGAGGAGTTCCACTCGAAACCTTGGACGCTTCCGTGACCGCGCCCCGCAGCCTCGCCGCCATCCTGCGATCGGGCGGGCACCATCTGATCTCGCCGCTCCTCATCGTCGGGTTCCTGCTCGCGGGCTACTCCGCCACGCGCGCCGCGCTTTTCGCCTGCGGCGGCGCGATCGTCCTGAGCTTCGCGAACCGCGCGGAGGCGCTCTCGCCGCGTCGTCTGCGCCGAGCGTTGACGAGTGCCGGCGCCGCTCTTGTTCCCGTCATCGCCACTACGGCGTGCGCGGGAATCCTCGTCGCCGGCCTCACCCTCACCGGTCTGGGTCTCAAGGTCGCGGGACTGATTGTGTCGCTCGCCGGATCGAACGCCACTGGCGTGATTTTGCTCTCCGCGATCGCCGTGTCCGTGCTCGGACTTTCCGTCCCCGTGACCGCTTCGTACATCCTGTCGGCGGTTACGATCGCTCCCGCTCTGATTCAGGTCGGCGTCCCCGAACTCGCCGCGCACATGTTTATCTTCTATTACGCGGTTCTCTCCGAAGTGTCGCCCCCCACCGCCTTGTCTCCGATGGCCGCAGCGACCCTTTGCCATGGTGATCCCTACCGAACGATTCTCGCGACGCTGCGATACACCCTCCCGGCGTTCCTGGTCCCTCTCGCGTTCACCCTCCGGACCGACGGCCTCGGTCTTCTCCTCCAGGCACCCTGGGTCATGGTGGCGACATCGCTCCTGGCCGCGATCGCTCTGGTGATCGCAGGGGTCGCGGCGGCGTCAGGCCATCTGGTCCGGCCTCTTACTCCCGTCGTTCGCGGGCTCTTCGCGGTCGCCGGAATTCTGCTCCTGTGCGTATGAATTACCTGTCCGATTTTCGGTGGAAGCCTTCACGATGGGTGTCCTACGCTTCGCCCCATGCTGATGACCATGTCTGAGCCACGGATTCCGGACCGCCCGCTGCCCACGCCCCGCGCCATGTACGCCGCGGTCGTACGAAAGGACGCGTCGTTCGACGGCCTCTTCTACACCGGCGTCAAGACGACCGGAATCTTCTGCCGGCCCTCGTGTCGTGCGAAGAAGCCGAAGCGCGAGAACGTGCAGTTCTTTCCGGCCGTGAAGGACGCCCTTTTCGCAGGGTACCGCGCCTGCCTCCGCTGCAAACCGCTTCACTCGATCGGCGCCCATCCGCCCTGGGTCAAGGACCTCCTCGCCCGCGTCGAGTCGCGCGAAGGCGCGCGTCTCAAGGACTTCGAACTCGCCCAGGACGGCATCGATCCGGCGCGGGCCAGACGGTATTTTCAGGAGCACTTCGGCATGACGTTTCAAGGTTATTCGCGCGCCCGCCGCCTCTCGGGCGCTCTCTCCCAGCTTCGACTCGGTTTCGATCTCGACAACACCGCGGCCGACGCCGGCTTTGAATCTCTCTCCGGTTTTCGCGACGCCTTCTCGAAGGTCTTCGGAGAACCCGCGGGCAAGGCCGAGCGCGCGAAGTCGATTCACCTCGGCTGGGTTGAGACACCCATCGGTCCCATGATCGCCGCCTCGCGTGAAGGCGCCCTGGTCCTCCTCGAGTTCACGAACCGGAGGATGATGGAAGCGCAGATCGAAACCCTGAAGAAGCGTTTCAAGGCGGCCTTCCTGCCCGAAGACGATGCCGTCATCAGGCAGACGCGCCGGGAACTCGATGAGTACTTCGCGGGCAAGCGCCGGGACTTCACGATTCCCCTCGACTATCCCGGCACGCCGTTCGAGATGAAGGTGTGGGACGAGTTGTTGAAGATCCCCTTTGGCGAGACCCGTAGCTACGAAGAGCTCGCGGAGATCGTCAGCTCAAAGGGCGCGGTTCGCGCGGTCGGCAGCGCCAACGGCCGCAATCGCATCGCCATCGTGATTCCGTGCCACCGGGTGGTCAACAAGAGCGGAGCGCTCGGCGGATACGGCGGAGGGTTGTGGAGGAAGCAGACTCTGCTGGCGCTGGAGCTTGGACCGAAGTAACTACCAAGGTCGTGCTGGCCGTTTTGTACCCCACTCACGTCATTGCGAGGAGCCTTCCGTTGGTAGTGCGACGAAGCAACCCCCACCGGAACCCCTATCTCAATCGAACCGCCCGAATCCC
>CAZBTT010000037.1:7649-18434 GCA_964494295.1 uncultured Acidobacteriota bacterium | reverse complement strand
GCGAGCGCCAGCGCCGTCTCCGTCTTGCCGACGCCGGACGGACCGCACAGCATGAACACACCGACCGGCTTGCCCGGGTTGTCGAGCTTGGCGCGGCTGGTCTCGATGCGCTTGGCGATCATCTGGAGGCCATGCGACTGGCCGACCACCCTTTCGCCCAGGACATCGGCGAGCTTCAGAATCGTCTCGATCTCGTCACGTACCATCTTGCCGAGCGGGATGCCGGTCCAGTCCGACACCACGGCGGCGACGGTCTGGGCATCGACGTGGGAATGGACCCTCCGCCGCTCGGGATCGAAGGCGGCGAGTGCGGCATTCTTCTCGTCGAGCTGTCCGCGCAGTTCCTCGAGGTTGTCGGGCGCCTTGCCGACGGCTTCGCGCCCTACATCCGGAGCGCCATCGATCCGGAGATCACCTCGCTTCGGGTCACGCTCGATAGAGCGTCGTCGGTGACGGGGCGGATGGTCGACGAGGAGGGCAAGCCCGTCAAGGGCGCGGTCCGGCTGCGCTCCCACGACGGCGTGAACATCCCCGCCGTTCTCGGCGCGTCGGCTGTGGCCTCGGTGGGTGAGGACGGGAAGTTCTCGATTCGCTCGCTGCGGCCCGGCGCGAACGTCCTCCAACTCGCGGGTATGGGTTACACAGCGATCGAGAGGACCGTGGAAATCGCGCAACCGGGCGAGGCCGTGTCCCTCGGCGACGTTGTGTTCGAAGCGGGACTCACCATCCGCGGGCGGGTGGTGGAGGCCGGCGACATCGGCATCGCGGGAGCGCGCGTCACCGCCTTTCTTCCAAGAAGCACGCAAGGCGGCGAGCCTTTGTTCGCAGAGGCGGACACGGAAGGACGCTTCGTCCTGCGCGGCCTCAAAGAGGACGCGTATCAAGTCGGGGTCATGGCGCAGGGGTTTGCTCCTCTGCAGGTCACCCTCACGGCGTCTGCGGACGAGCAGGTTCTTACAATGAAGCGTGCGATCACGCTCAGCGGACGCATCGTGGACCCCGATGGCGTGCCGGTCGGCCGCGTCGGGATCACCGCCCAGCGGGGCGACGATCGACGCACGTCTCGCGGCGGGCGAACCGCCGCCGACGGACGGTTCACCCTCGACCTGCCCGAGGCGGGAGACATCACACTCACGACCTCGGTCGAGGGTTTCGAGGGATCGTTCAGAACGGTTCCGGTGGCGGGTCCCACCGACCTCGGTGATTGGGCTTTGTCCCGCGGCCTGCGGGTGCGAGGTGTGGTCGTGGACGGCAAGGGCTCTCCGCTGCCGGGCGCGCGGGTCGAGAACCAGTCGGCGCGGCAATTCCCGATGACCTTCGCGGAGACCGATGGGAAGGGGGCCTTGGGGATGAGGGGCGCGGGCCCGGGAACGATTCGGCTCGTAGCAAGCCATCGCGATCACTCCGCGGCGCGGGCGACGATCGAGGTTGCAGCGGATGACGGTGGCGATCCCGATCCCGTCCGGATCACCCTGACGAAGGGCGGACGAATCGAGGGTGTGGTCCGCCAGCGCGACGGCTCGCCGGTGGCCCAGGCGCGGATCGAGTTGTCGCGGTCCGACGGCGCTTCCGTGCCCCGGACCGCCGAAGCTCCGCAGTACCGGGCCATCACCGCGGCGGACGGCACGTTCGCGTTCGCCCTGCAGCCGCCCGGAGCCGGCCGCGTGACCCTGATGTCGGGTCAGGGCGGGCAGTACACGAGCGTCACCAGCGCCGAGGTCAGCATCCTCGAGGGCGAGACCACGCAGGTCTCCCTCACGCTGCGTTCCACGGTGGTCCGAGGGGTGGTCCTTCGGAATGGCAGACCCGGTGTTGGACTTCGAGTCACGGTCTTCGGCGATTTCATGGTGACGAGCGGAGGGCCACAGGACACGACGAGTCTTTCCGGCGGCATCCCCTGGTCCGTCGCGACGACGGATGCCGAGGGACGCTTCGCGTTGAGGGTCGCCGGTCCGATCCGCGGTGTGGCGAACGTGAACGACGCCCGCGGCGAAAGTCACCTGAGCCGCCCGGTGGAGATCCCTGACGTGGAGGAGTTCGAGCTCAATCTCGAGTTCGGCTCCGCCCTCGCCACCGGCCGGGTGATCGACGCCGCGACCGGCCTCGGGATCGCGGAGGCCCGCATCTCCGCGGCGCCCGCCGTAATTCAGCCCAATGTGCGAACCGCGATGCCCACCGCTCGCACGGACCGCTCCGGAGCTTTCGAACTGCCCCTCGAGCCCGGCGAGTTCCAGATCAGCGTCAATGCCGACAACTACCTCGGCGTTCGGGCGCCCTTCACGATTTCGCCACCGGGGACAGCGCTCGGCGACATCGAACTCGAACGCGGGGGCACGCTTCTCGGCCGGGTCGTACTGCCTTCAGGCCGGCCCGCAGCCGACGCGCAGATCCGCGCCATGGGGGCCGGGACCGGCGCTTTCGCGATGGCGGGTCCCGATGGTTCATTCACGCTCCGCGGCCTGCCCGACGGACCGTTCAGCATCACGGCCAGCGACCTTCTCGACAACATGACCGTGGTCCGGGTCGAGACCATCCCTTCGGACGTGATGGAGATTCGATTGACGCGGGCGGCGCAAATCACCGCCACCATCGTTGGTGACGCGGAGGCGCGAGTTGGCGCAACGGTCGCGGTGAGCAAGGTCGATGGGGGGCTTTACTCCGGGTCACGCCTGTCCAGAACGGATCCGCGCGGTGTCGCGACCCTGACCGCGCCCGCCGGCCTCCTCACGTTGACCGCCAGGTCCGCGACCCACGAAGGGTCGGCGATTGTGCAGGCCTCACCCGGCGAGGCGCTTACCGTGACCATCGAACTCGTGCCCCGGAAGGCGCCGGTTCCGAAATAGCGTCCCGTCTCATGACAGGGTGGCGGGCGCCTCTCACCTATGCTCACTTCCCCCATGAGCGAAGCGATTCTCAAGACGCGCGGTTTTTCGAGGCTTGAATCCGGCCATCCCTGGATCTTCAAGTCGGACGTCGAGCCCGTCGAGGCCACCAACGGCTCGATCGTCGATGTGGTCGCGAAGGGCCGTTTCCTCGGCCAGGCGTTCTACTCGGAGCATTCGGAGATCACGCTGCGCATGCTGTCGCGTGGGGCGCTCGCGGAAACGTGGCTTGCCGATCGCATCGGGGCCGCCATTCACTTCCGTGAGGAGACTCTCGGCCTGCGGAGCGGCGCCTGTCGACTGATCCACGGCGAGTCCGATGGTCTTCCCGGCCTCATCGTCGATCGGTACGGCGACGTTCTGGTGCTCCAGGTTCTCGCCGCCGCGATGGAGTCGCGCGCCGGCGAAATCGTCGACGCGTTGATCGCCCGGCTGAAACCGCGGGGCATCCTCGCCCGCAACGATGTGAAGGTGCGCGAGCGGGAAGGGCTTCCACGCGAGGTGAAGACGTTGTGGGGCGATGTGCCGGCGTCGGTGGAGATCAACGAAGGGCCCGTGCGCCTGACCGTCGACGTGGTCAACGGACAGAAGACGGGGACGTTCCTCGACCAGTCCGCGAACCACGTTCTCTTCGGGAAGCTCGCGCGGGGCCGGGTGCTCGACGCGTTCTGTCACGACGGCGGCTTCGGCCTTCAGGCCGCGCTCAATCCCGCGGCCGGCGAAGTGAGGGCGGTCGACATTTCCGCGGAAGCGCTGACTCGCGCGCGTGCGAATGCCGCTGCCAACTCACTGCGGCTCGAGACGATCGAGGCGAACGTCTTCGACTTCCTCACCGACGAGGTTGCCGCCGGCTCGCGCTACGACACCATCGCCTTGGACCCGCCGGCCTTCGCCAAGACCAAGGGTGCCAGGGAAGCGGCCTGGCGCGGCTACAAGGAGATCAATCGTCGGGCCCTTCAGCTCCTCGAACCGGGCGGCCTGCTCCTCACGTGTTCGTGTTCGTACCACGTGAGCGAGGACGACTTCGAAGCGGTGGTCGCGGACGCCGCCGCCGACTCGGGCATCACCGCACAGATCATCGAACGCCGCTCCCAGGCCGCGGACCATCCGGTCCGGCTGGGGATGCCGGAGACGAGGTATTTGAAAGCGCTCGTCATCCGCAAGATCGAGTAGCGCGTTACTTCGTCATCGGCTTCATGGTCATCGGGTCGCGCAGGGGAAGCTCCGTCACTTTGCCCCCGGCGAGCTTGTCGACCGTGATGTCGTGTTTGCCGTCTCCCTTCGCGATCTCGGCCTGATTGCCGACCACGAGAGTAATCATCTTCTCCGGCACGAGATAGGTCTTCGCCACGCGCTGAATGTCGGCGGCGGTCACGGCCTGAATCCGATCACGATAGGTCGACCAGAAAAGCGGATCACGCTTCGTGTACTCGTCGGAAGCGAAGACGCCCGCCTGCTGCGCCTTCGACTCGAAGCTGCTGGGGAAGGTCTGGATGAGGCTGTTCTTGATGGTCAGGAGTTCTTCGTCCGTGACCTGGGTGTCGCGAATCTTCTTGATCTCTTCGAAGACGAGCTGAAGCGCGTAGGCCACGGTCGAACTCTTCGATTGGAACGACGCACGGAACCGCCCTGGAAAGTACGTTCCGAAACCGATGCCGCTCCCGGCCGAGTAGGCAAGACCCTCGTTGGAGCGGACGGTCTTCGTGATACGGGCGGTAAATCCGCTACCGCCGAGGATTTCGTTCATCACCTCGAGCGCGTAGATGTCGGGAGAGGTTCGCAGGACGCTCGGGATGCCGACCGAGACGCGTCCCTGGTTCACATCCTTATTGATGCGATAGAAGCCGGGGGCCGCCGGCTTGATACCGGGCGGAATCAAACCCACCACCCGGCTCGGGGAGGGCCAGTTGGCGAACGCGGCTTCGAGCTTCTTCACCATCTCGGCCTTCGTGAAGGCGCCTGAAACCGCCAGGATCATGTTCTTCGGGTAGTAGTACAGCTCATGGAACGCCTTCAGGTCCGCGGACGTGATGGAGTTGATCGAGGCCTCGGTGCTGAAACGATTGCTGAGGTGCGACTCGCCGTAGAGGAGCACCGAGAACTCGCGCGCCTCGATGCCTTCCGATTCGTCGTTGCGCTTCTTCATGTCCTGAAGGATCTGGTCCTTTGCGAGTTTCAGCCGGTCCTCCTGGAAACGCGGCTCACGCAACATCTCGATGAAGAGCTTCAAGGAATCGTCGAGGTTGTCGGCGAGGCAGTTGAGCGAGGCGCCGGCCGACGTGTCGCCCATCGAACTGCCGATCTGCGCGGCCAGGAAATCGGCTCGCTCGTCGAACTGTTCGGCGGTGAGCGACTTCGTGCCGCCGGCCCGCATCTGCGAACCGGTAAGCCGGGCCAGGCCCTCCTTGCCCGCGGGCTCGAGCCAGGCGCCCGCGCGCACCGTCACCTGGAGGTTGATCAGCGGCAGGGCGCGGTCTTCGATGACGTAGGCCACAATGCCGTTGCTCAGGACCACGCGATGGTCCTTCGCCGAAGGCGGCGTGTAAGTGAGGGGCGCATAGGTGAGTCTTTCGGGATGCTCGACGAAGGTCTGCGCGGAAGCGAGAGAAGCGGCGAGAACGGCGGGAAGGCTCAAAGCCACGATTCCATGGAGTTTCATGACTACTTCTTCCCTTCCTTCTCGAGTTCGGCGAGGCGTTCCTCGCCCTTCTTCAGCAGCACGTCGAAGAGGGGCTTCATCTGCGGCGGCACTTGGGCAGCCTGCCCGCGCATCTGGTCGAGCTGCGCCTTGATCTTCGCCGCGTCCTTCTCACCCTTGAGCCGGGCCACCGCCTGTTTCGCCATGCCGCGCGCCTGTTCGGGCAGAGCAGCGATGTCGGGATCCTCCGCCTCCGCGGCTGCCGCGGGATCAGCAGCCTTGCGGGTGAACACGCCGACCGCGCGTGTCTCCTTCGTGAAGTACTGCTTCGCCACGCGCTGGATGTCGGCCGCGGTCACCGCGTCCACATCCTCCGACTGCGTGTTGATCTTCTTCCAGTCGCCCAGACCCTCGTTCTGGAGGAGCTGGAACATGATGAAGGTGGCGTTCGACAGACGGCGATAAGCATTCGCTTTCGCCTGGTTCTTGACCTTCTGGAGCTCCTGGTCGGGCACCAGTTCGGTCTTCAGTTTGTCGAGGACTTCATACAGGGCGGCTTCGACGGTCGCCGGCTCCTGTCCATCCTTCACCGTGACCTCGGCGGCCAAATACCCGCCGTACTTCTGACCGGTCACGTAGGCGACCGCGTTGTTGGCGATCTTCTTGTCGAGGACCAGGGCCTTGGTGAGGCGGCCGGTGCGTCCGGACAGAACGTCGGTCATGAGATCGAGGACCGCGTAGTCCTTGTGAACCACGGGAACGCCCTGCCACCACACGCGCACGGTGGGCGACGTTTCCGCCTCGGCATAGAAGCGCTTCTCACCCAGCGACTTCGGTTCAAGCGTGACGACTTCCGGCGCCACCGGTCCGCGCTTCAGCCGGCCGAAGTAGCGCTCGAGCAGAGGTTTCACTTCCGCGGTCTTGAAGTCGCCGACGAGGACGCCGGTGATGTTGTTGGGCGCGTAGTACGTGGCGAAGTAGTCCTTCGCCTGCTGGAGCGTGTACATCGGGATGTCCGAGGCCCAGCCCACCACCGGCCAGTGGTAGGGATGAGCGTCCCAGAACATCGCGGAGAACTGCTCGTCGAACTTGCCGAGCGGTGTTGATTCGGTGCGCAGCCGGCGCTCTTCGAAGACCACGTCGCGTTCGGAGTAGAACTCGCGGAAGACCGGGTTCAAGAGCCGGTCCGACTCCATCCACGCCCAAAGCTCCAGCTTGTTCTTCGGAAGACGCATGAAGTAGATGGTCGAGTCTTCGTTCGTCGTCGCGTTCAGAAACTCGCCGCCGTTCTTGGTGTAGATCTGGTCCATCTGATCCTTGATGATGTTCTCGCGCTGCTGCAGAACCAGCGCGTCGAACTTGGCCTCGAGTTCCTTGTAACGCGCGGTCTTGGCCGCGGGGTCGTCCATGCTGGCGATTTCGCCGCGACGCAGCTGGTCACGCATCTTCGCCATCTCGTCGCGCATGTCGTTGCGCACCTGCTCCTGCTCGTCGATGAGCTTGAGGTCGAGGGCGATGTCCTTGGTGCCGATGACGTTGGTGCCCTTGAACATCATGTGTTCGAAGAAGTGCGAAATGCCGGTGATACCGGGTCGCTCATTAGCCGAGCCCACGCGAGCCACCCAGCCGGTGGCGATGGTCGGCGCGTCATGCCGCTCGTAGAGCAGCCACTTCATGCCATTCGACATCGTCCACTCCTCCACTTCGATCCGCGGCTTCTCCGCGGCGGAAGCAAGCGTGGTGAGGGCCAGCAACGGCAAGGCGAGGGAGGCCCGCCTGAGGTTCAAGATCATGAACGTCTCCTTTGGAGGGAGGATCATAGTTGGCGGGTGCAGCGAGGGAGGGACGAGCTGGGACGAAGTGCGACCTGAAGGTTGTGGACCGCCAGCCAACGCGCTTGGCCCGCGCACGCGGGGCGACTACTGCTCCGGAATCGTGCCGATCGCCCCGCTGGTGTTCGTGACGTTTCCACGAAGGACGTTCGTGCCGCTCAACAGAATCGTGCCTCCTCCCATGGTCGACAAACCTACGCCATTTCCGAATACGAGGGATCGGCTCAAGCGGACGACGCCGCCCGTCAACGGCGCGATGCCAGTCTGGTTGATCAGGAACTCCGACCTCTGGATATCGAAGACGCTCTGTTCCGCAGAAACCGCGGCACCATTCCCGGCGAAAGTCGTTTCACGGAGGAAGAACGAACCGCCGCCCGCGTCGATGCCGGTACTGTTTCCCTCGAAGCGGTTTCCTTCCACCGACACGGTCGCAGTAGTGCCCACATCCGCGCGAACACCCGCGCCGCTCTGCCGGAACATCGAGTTCACGATCGTCACCTGCGACGCCGATCCGCCGCCGATTCTCAGGCCGCTGGTCCATCGGTCGATCGTGATTTCCTCCATCGAAAGCGCGCCCGCAGAGACCAGGGTCACCGCATCGCCTCCGCCGCCGCCCTTCATATGGAGACCACGCAGGGCCACGCGCGCCCCCGGGGCGTTGACCGTGATCGGCTGACGAATGAAAGCCACCACGCCGACGGGGGCGGTGATCTTCACGCCTTTCGTCATCACGAGCGGCGCGGTCTCGTACTCGCCGGTACTCAGGACGATGACCTCGCCATCGACCGCTACCTTGCTCAGGGCGCCCCCAATGCTTCGGCAGGGGGCGGTCAGCGTGCTGCAATCGTTGGCGTCCGAACCCGAAGGAGAAACGAACACGCGAGACGGCGGTTCATCGTCGACGATGACGCCTGTGCCCGTGCCGTCGGACAGGATCGCGTTGAGCGGGGCCGACAACACCAACTTGAAGGTCTCCACGCCCTCCAGAACCGCGTCACCGTAGACCTTGGCGGTAACCGTCTGCATGACTACTCCGGGGTTGAAGATGATCACGGTTGAGGCGAGGGCCTCATAGTCGTTGCCGGCAGTCGCGGAGCCATCTAACGTCTCCACCTGAACCGTCACCGTCTGCGCACTCGCACTCGACAGGGAGATCGAAAAGACAGCGTTCGAACTGCCCGCGTTCCCTTCCAGTGCCGTGACGTCGGATATGGACAGCGAAGGTCCGGTGATTGGCTCGGTCAGGAATGTCGTCTGGTCGTAGCCCACGCCATTGGCGGTTCTTGCGAAAGCGCGCAGGAAGTAGGGCGTATTCGGCGACAGCCCGCCGAGCGTCGCGGCCATCGAGCCCGTCGTCCCTGCCACTGTCACTTTGGTCACGCCGCTTCCGCCCATCTCGGGAGTCGGGTTTGTCGCGGAGACCAGAAACCCTCGCTCGATGATCGGGGAGCCGCCGTCTGAGGCGACGGCCGCCGAAACATCGGCGGAGGTCTGGTGTGGCATGACGAGTAGTCCGTTCACCGTCGGGTGATCGGTGTCCAAGGCCCAGAGCTCACGGCCCACGAGACCGTCATCGGCACTGAAGAACAGTCTGTCACCGTACGCCGTGAGAAATTGAGGTGCTGAGCCGAGGACATTGAGCGTCAGATCCTTCACCAGGCTCGTCCCCGCCGGGGTACCGTCGCTTCTCCACAACTCGAGTCCGGTCTCGGGCAGCCAACCGGCGAAGTAGAGCGCGCCGGCCACCTCGGTGAGATTCGATGCCGACACCGAATCGTTCAATCGCACGGTCCCAGCGGCTGTGCCGTCCGTCCGCCACGGCCTTCCCCCAGCAACAAAGAACAGGCCCCCCGAAGCCACCGTGAGCTCGCCAAGCCCAGAGTTGGACACCCCTGGGTTGGGATCCAAAACCAGGACTGTGCCCTCGGCGGTGCCATCGGTCCTCCACAGTTCCTGGCCGGTCGCCGCGCGAAATGCCGAGAAGTGCACCGCTCCGCCGAAGCTCACTACTGTCGATGGATCCGAGCCGCTCGGGCCCCCCTCGATATCCTTGACGAGAACGGTTCCGGCCTCAGTCCCGTCGCTCTTCCAGAGTTCTCGGCCGTGGATACCATCATCCGCAGCGAAGTAGGTGATCCCATTGACGGCGGCGAAGAACCCGCCTGCCTGCGAACCGAGCGGTCCGGCAAGGATGTCCTTGACGAGGGCGGTGCCCGCTTCGGTTCCGTCGCTCTTCCAGAGTTCCGCTCCGTGAATCCCATCATCCGCGACAAAGAAAAGAGTGCCGTTCACTTTCGTCAAAAAGCGAGGGTTTGAACCTGCCGGTCCGGCAGCTATGTCCTTGAGCAAGACCGTCCCTGCTTCGGTCCCGTCGCTCCTCCACAACTCAGCGCCAAAGCCGCCGCCATCGTCTGCTGCGAGATAGACAATCGCGCCAACCGCGCCCAGACTGGCCGCTCCGCCACCGCCGCCGAAATCCTTGACGGGTACTGTGCCGGGCGGACCTCCGTCGCTTGTCCAAAGTTGGTTCAAAGCGGTGAAGAACAGCCTCCCGCCTGCGCTCACCAGGTGCTGAGGGAACGCTCCACTCGGGCCGACGGCGATATCCTTCACTAGCGCGGTGCCGACCGCGCTACCGTCGCTCGTCCATAACTCGAATCCGTGAGCGCGGTCGTCCGCCACGAAAAACAGCCTCCCGTTGACGTCGGTCAGAGATTGCGGCTCTGAACCTCCTCGCCCGTTGTGAATGTCTGTGACCACGACGGTGCCAGTCTCGGTTCCATCGCTGGTCCACAACTGCGGACCTGTGGCGAGACCGAATGCCAGGAAGAACAGCTTCCCGTTGACACTCTGGAGCACGACCTGGTTTCCAAACCCAAAGCCCGGCGAGTCGTTGAAGAGGCCGTTGAATATGTCCTTGACCTGAACGGTGCCCGCGCTTGTCCCGTCGCTTTTCCACAAGGCCGCGCCGGCGGTGGGGCTGTCGGCCAGGAGGAACACGTCTGCTCCGACCCGTGTCAAGAATCGGGCCCACGAACCCGGGCTCCCAGGATAGACGTCTTGCACGAGTACCGTGCCCGGCTCTGTCCCATCGCTCTTCCACAGTTCGCGGCCGCGGACCGGGTCGAAGGCGGAGAAGAACACGAGCCCGCCTGCTCCGATGAGTTCCGTGGGGTCGGAGTCCCCGAGGCCCGCGACGATATCTTTGACCAGGGTCGTGCCCGGGGTTGTGCCGTCACTTCGCCACAACTCGTCACCGGTGGCTCCATCGTTGCCGACCAAGTAGAGATCCCCGTTGACTCTGGCCATCTCTCAAGTGATGGTTCCTGTATCACAACCGAGATTTGTTCCTGCGGCGGTTCCGCCATCGCTGCGACCGCGCCCGTCATCGGCGCCGGCACATATGCCGCGGATGGCATCTGCGCCGTTTCCG
>CAZBTT010000037.1:0-7639 GCA_964494295.1 uncultured Acidobacteriota bacterium | reverse complement strand
TTGCCGACAAAGTAGAGATCCCCGTTGACGCTGGCCATCTCTCCAGTGATGGTTCCTTGATCCCACACGAGATGTGTGCCTGCGGCGGTTCCGTCGCTGCGCCACAGGTCGCCCTGCTCACTCCGGAAGAATAGCGTGCCGTCGACGTCTGTCAGCCACGACGGGAAGCCTGGCAGGGAGCTCACCTCGACGGTTCCCCCCGGACTTCCGTCGGTCTTCCAAAGCGTAAAGGGGAAGGGGGAGTTCGCCACGAAGAAGGTGACGCCCTTGCTGGGAGTGAAGTAAAACGGCGGAGCGATGGTTTCCTTCAACAGAACCGTTCCCTGCGGCGTTCCATCGCTCTTCCACAAGCCGGGTGGGTCGCTCGTGCCGAAGGGCGAAAAGAGGAGGGCCCCATTCACCTCGGACAAGGCGAAATTGGAGCCGTTGGGTCCTGGCGTGAACTCCTTGAGAAGAATGGTACCCACCGGGGTGCCGTCGCTTCTCCACAGTTCGGTGCCCCTTGTGCCGTCGTCAGCCATGAAGTAGAGATAACCCCCGGCAACGGTCAGGTTGCTGGGATTGGAGCTCTGCGGCCCGGGTCGGATGTCCTTCACTAGAACCGTTCCCGCGGCGGTGCCGTCACTTCTCCACAGTTCGTGGCCCAAGGTGGGATGGAGCGCGAGGAAGAAGGCCGTGTTTCCAATATGCACCAGGGGGCCGACGCCACCCGGTCCGTTGGACCGGTTGATGTCCTTGACCAGATGGGGCATCTGGGCGGAGGCCGCAGACGCTGCAAAGAAGAGCGTGAGGGCCGCCACGCAGTGGCGCAACCATTTAGATCCTGCAACCTGCCCCATTCGCCCCTCCATCGCCACGCCCAACATTGCCGACGCGCACGAGATTGCCACAAAATGTATCCACCCGCCTAGTCGGCGCTGAAGGCGGAGGCTGGCGTTCACTCCACCCACTAGAATCCCCCCGGCATGGCGGACAAAAGAACCGGCGCAATCAGCACGTGGACGGATGTGGCCCCCGGGCTCGCCATCTTTCGCCTGAAGGCCGAGGCCGGCACCTCCTTCCCCGACTACAAGGCCGGCCAGTACATCGCGCTCACCCGGGAGAACTGCAAACTCACCACAAAGGTGAAGGATGCGGACGGCCACATCCGATACGAGCCGTCCCACAACGACGACGGCACGCCGAAGCTGCGCGCGGTCACGCACTCGTACTCGATCGCCTCCGCGCCCTATGAGACGAAGGAAAGCGGCGAACTCGAGATCTACGTGACCCTGGAGAAGGTCGGGCACGGGCGTTTCGGGCGGTTCACCGAGTCGCTCTTCGCCGCGAGCCCTCACGTCGGCGACACCCTTGGCTATATGGACAGGATCGTCGGCAACTTCACACTCGACCAGCGGGCCGCCGGGGCTGAAAACGTAGTCATGGTCGGCACGGGCACGGGCCTTGCGCCGTTCGTGGGCATGACGAAGCAGGTGGCGCACGAGGCGCGCGCCGGCCGTCCCTCGCCCGTGAAGTACACCCTCATCCACGCGAATCGCACCGCGGTCGAACTCGGGTACGACGAAGAGTTGCGCGCGTTGAGCGCGGACAAGATCCCCGGCTTCGACTTCACCTATGTTCGATCCATCAGCCGGCCCATCGCGGCGGATGCGAACGATCCGCATCTCTGCCAGGGCCGCGCCAACAATCTGTTCCGATCGCTGCTCGGCCTTCCCACCCGCGAGCAGGAGCTTCTCGATTCGGCCCACGCGAGCGACAGTCACGTGGTGGCGGCTCAGCATGCCGTGGACAAATCCACGAAGCCCGTTCTCGGCTCCGGCGTCGATGGCGACGCGCTGCGATCGCGCATGCCCGCGGGAACCACCACCGTGCTCACCTGCGGCAACGGCGAGCTGATGGAGGACATCAAGCGGATCTGCGAGAAGGCCGGCTTCAAGTTCGAGATGGAAGAGTGGTAGCGCGAGCGTGATCCTCACCGGCCCTCCGAAAGTCACTCTCCGCGCCGCGCGACCTCACGCCTATGACGGCGCCATCGCGGCCGCGCGCACGTGTTATTCGCCGCGGGTGATCGCGGATTCGGAGATCACCGACAAGCAGCGCGATTCGATCGGGCCCCTCACCTTCACCGCGGGCCACCACACCGTCTTCCAGCACGCCACCTTCGAGTTCGGTCTCGAGAACGTCTCGCGGCAGTTCGTGTGGGCATTCCTCCACTCACATCCCTTCTACAACTCCGAACAGTCGTCGCAGCGCTTCGTGAAACTCGGCGAGGCCCGGGCCTACGTTCCCGAAGGGCTCTCGGCCGAAGCGCGCGCGATCTACGAGGCGTCGATCGAGAAGGCCTGGGAGGCCTACGCGCGTCTTTCGCAGATCCTCGTGAAGGACACCACCGAGATCATCGGCGACATCCGGCACGTTTCGCCCACCGCGTCCGAGGCGCGCCGGAAGAAGGTCGCTCGCGAGGCCGAAAAGAAGGCGATCGAAGTCGCGCGCTACGTGATACCGATCGGCGCCTTCACGTCGATGGTCCACTCGATATCCGGAATCGTCCTGCATCGGTTGTATCGGATGTCGCGCTCTTCCGACACGCCCACCGAAGCGAGCGCGGTGATCGGCGAGATGGTGCGGCTGGCGAGAGAACACGATCCCGGCTTCTTCGAGCGTGTGGGCGAGGTTCCCTTCGAAGGCGATCAGATCGTGGAGTCCCGCTGGCCCCGGTCCGCCGCGGCCGCCGCCTCGACCGCGGCCGAGATCGACGCTCAACTCGGCGCCCGCGTATCGCTTCTCGTCGACCACACCGCCAACGCCGAGAAGATCACCGCCGACGCGATGCGGGCGGTGCTTGGCCTCGACCGCTCGGCTCTCTCCGACGACGATGCCATCGAGCGCGCGCTGTCACCCGGGCTCAACCAATACCGCCTGGACGCGATGGACCTCTCGCCGTATTCGCCGCTCTCCCGCGTGTCCCATCACGCGAACTACACCTTTCTCAAGAAGCTCTCGCACACCGCCGATTCGCAGGATCAGCGGCATCGGATGACGCCGGCTTCGCGGCCGATGTTGACGCTCACGCACACGAAGGCGCCCGACGTGATCGTGCCGCCCCTCATCGCGGCCAATGCCGAGGCGCTCGCGGTGTTCGAGGAAACCGTCGCTCACGCCTGGAAGGCGAAGGAGACGCTGCTCGAGATGGGGGTCGGCCACGAACACGCGGTGTATGTCCTGCCCAATGCCACGGCGCTGCGTTTCCACGAGTCGGGCTCGCTCATGTATCTCGCCCACAAGTGGGTGATGCGGACGTGTCTGAACGCGCAGGAGGAGATCTACCGCGCGTCGATGGATGAACTCGAACAGGTGCGCGCGGTGCATCCGCGTCTCGCGAAGCACATGGGGCCGCCGTGCGTGTTGCGCCGCGGGAGGATCACGCCAACGTGCACGGAAGGCGAGCACTTCTGCGGCATTCCGGTGTGGCGCGATTTTCCGAACATCGTTCGCAGGCTTTAGGGATCGGTAGTGGCTCCCGGCGCGGGACCTGCGTGCGGAGGCCAAGGCACCGTTCCCTGAGCGCGATCCGGCGGTCGACCGCGGCCCGGTGAGTCCCAACGCCGTTTGAGGGGGCAGTGGACCGCGAGGCTCCTTTGAAAGCTTGGCGAGGCGGCAGCCTCGCTCCATCGCATAGTAAACGCCATGCGGTTCACGGAGACGAAGGGAACGCCAGGGTGCCTTGGACGCAGCTACACCACGACGCGCGGGATGGGCGATCTCGCCGAAACAATAGTGGTGGGATGGGATTGCTTCGGCCCATATCAATACGAATGGTCCTCGCAATGACGGCGGGTTCTCTTTGACGGCCGCCGTCAGCGACGGTGGTTCGGGTGGGGGTCTCTTTCAACGGCCACGGACCCCCTGTTAGCCTTCCACTCGGCGTGAATCAGGAATCCATGTTGTCCGGCTGGGGGCGTGTCTTCGGGCCGGGGCGCGAGGTGGCGTCCGAGGACATCGAGGCGATCACCCGCGACGCGACCCTCACTCGCGGTCTCGCGCGCTCCTACGGTGATTCGTCCCTTCCCCACCCCGCGGACGGTGTGGTCGCGTCGTGCCGTCTCGCCGATCGGATCCTGTCGTTCGATGAGACCACCGGCGTGCTGCGTGCCGAGGCCGGTTTCTCCCTGCTCCAACTCAACCGTACGTTCTGGCGGCGGAACTTCGTGGCGCCGGTCGGGCCGGGCACGCAGTTCATCACCCTCGGCGGCATGGTCTCGGCCGACGTGCACGGCAAGGATCATCACGCGACCGGCAGTTTCGGGGCGCACGTGAGCGAGATCCGGATGCGGCTCGCGAGCGGCGACATCGTCACCGCGTCGCGCACCGAGAACGCCGACCTCTTCAAGGCCACGATCGGCGGCATGGGATTGCTCGGCCACATCCTCGACGTGACCTTCAAGATGCCGCGCGTCCCTTCGGCCTGGGTGGCTATTGAAACCGAGCGCATGCCCGATATCGACGCCTACCTCGCGGGGCTCAAAGACGCGGCGAAGCGTTTTCCCTTCACCATGGGCTGGATCGACACCCTCGGCGCTTCAGGTTCGCTTGGCCGCGGAGTCCTGATGCGCGGCCGTTGGGCGAGTGCCGAAGAAGCGCGGCCCGGTGTGCCTCAGCCTCTGATCCGGCCCGGCCTGCCCGTGGTTCTGCCCGATTTCGTCATCTCGCGCCTCACGGTCTCCCTGTTTAACGCTTTCTTCTACGGCATCCATTCCTCGCAGCCCACGCGCAAGATCGAGCATCCGGAAACGTTCTTCTACCCGCTCGACGCAATCCGCAACTGGAACCGTCTTTACGGCAGCCGCGGTTTCACCCAGTACCAGTGCGTGATCCCCGAGGCCGCGGGGCCCGAAGGCGTCAAGAGCTTCCTCAACCTCCTGCGGCGAACCGGAGGCAGCTCGATGCTCTCGGTGATCAAGGACTGTGGCAAGGAAGGCGAAGGTCTGCTCTCGTTCCCTCTCAAAGGAACCACGGTGGCGCTCGATCTTCCGGTGCGCGACGACACGCCGCGGATCGTCGAAACCCTGAACGCTCACCTCATCGAACTCGGGGGCCGCGTCTACCTCGCGAAGGACCGCTTCACGAAGGCCGAGGACTATCGCCGGATGGAGAAACGCCGCGACGCCGTGCGAGAGATCAAACATAAATACGATCCTTCGGGTCGACTTCGGAGCGCACAATCGGCGAGACTCGCGCTCACATGAAAGTAGTGATGCTGGGCGCGACCCGCGGCATCGGCCGGTCGCTCGCCCGGTTGATCGCGGTTCGCGGCGATTCGATTCACGTCCTCGCGCGAAATGCCGATGACGCCAGAAAGTGCGCCGAGGACCTCAAGGCCCGCGGGGCCGCCGCGGTTTCAACCGGGCTCTGCGATCTGATGGTCCCGGCCACGTTCTCGCCCGCACTCGACGCGGCCGACACCGCGCTCGGCGGTTTCGACACGGTCATTCTGAGCGCCGGGATCTTCGGAACCCAGGATGAGCTTGGCGCCGATCGCGCCCGCGCCGCGGAAGTACTCACCGCCAACTTCACCAACACGGTCCTCTTCTGCGAAGAGGCGCGAGTGCGGCTCCTCGCGCGTGGCGGCGGACGGCTCGCGGTGTTCTCCTCCGTCGCGGGCGAACGCGGCCGGAAGCCCGTGGTCATCTACGGCGCGACGAAGGCCGGCTTGTCGCACTACCTCGAAGGGCTCGATCACCTCTACCGCGCAGACGGTCTCATCACGATCTGCATCAAGCCGGGATTCGTGCGCACGGCGATGACGCAGAAACTGAAGGAGCCTCCTTTCGCGGGGGATCCGGATGACGTGGCGAAGACCGTGCTCTCGGCCATCATGCGCGGCGCACCGGTGGTCTACGCGCCTCCCATCTGGGCGTTCGTGATGATGGTGATCCGCCTCCTGCCGCGCGCGGTGATGCGAGCCGTGAAGTTCTAGAGCTGCGGACGGGCATGGAGGGAACTTCCTCGATGCTGGCCCTGGCCGTCGTAACCGCCCTGGCCTTCTTCGCGCGCATCGCGGTGTTCTGGAAACGCGAGCCCGGGGGCGTCGACGCCTGGTACTACCTCGCCTACGCTCGCGCGTTCCGGAAGAAGCCGGGGCTGCGCGTGCGCCTGCCCGAGTATCTGCTTCAGGACGAGGAACAATCGTACGCGCCGATCTTCCCCGCGCTTCTCGGGTGCCTCCCCGAGGCCTTCTTGAAGCGCACGTATTGGGCGATCTCTCCGGCGATCGACTGCCTCACCCTGATCCTCCTTCACGCTCTGGCCCTGCGACTCACGAACTCGCCGGAGGCCGCCCTCATCGCCGCCGCGGCGTATGCGGTCTCTCCTGCCATGGTCTCGGAAACGCGCGCGCTGACGCCGCGCAGCCTCAGCGTGCTCCTCCAGGCCGTGAGCCTCCTCCTCCTGCTTCAAGCCGCCGATGCGCGCGACGCCATGTCGATCACGACCGCAGTCGCTGCGGCAGCGGTTCTCTTCCTCTCATCGGCGACCGGCCTTGCCGCGTATTTCTTCGTGGCCGCGGTGTTTTCGGTGACACGAACCGACCTTGTCTATCTCACCATCGGACTCGCGGGTCTCGTCGCCGCCTGGATCCTTTCCCTCGGCCACCTCGGCCGGGTTTTCGCGAACTACGTCCACGCGGTTCGGTTCCGGATTCGCAACCGGCGTTCGTTCGGTTCTCATCCCATCCTGGACTCGCCGCTCTACGGCGGACCCCGCGAACCATGGTCCGCGGGTGCTCGCGAACTCGGGTTTCTGGGCGGCGGGCTCGGCCCTCAGATCGTCCGGCTGATTGGCGAGCATCCTCTTGTGTTGGCTCTTGTACTCGTCCCACCCTCGAAGGATCCGCTGTATGTCTGGGCGGCGTCCCTTGCCGCACTCGCGGTGGCCGGGACGCTGGCCTGGCCGCTGCGCGTGTTCGGACCAGGACGGAATTTCATGAAGTCGGCGATCTTCCCGACCGTGCTGGTGGTAGCCGACGCGATCGCGAAGGCGGGCGGCCTTCGCTCACTGATCGGTAGCGCCACGTTGGTGGCTCTCGCGGCGAGCGTCGCGTCCGTCGCCTTCTTCGTCGTCTACATGCGGCGGAAGAAGGACGAGCTCACGGCCCATGTGCCGCCGGGACTGAGCGCGCTCGCGGCCCGTTTCGACGCGCTGCCGCCCGGAGGCGTCGTATGTCTTCCCGGCGGTTACAGCGACTACATCGCGTATCGAACGAGGCGCCCCGTGCTCTGGGGATCGCACAGTGGGTCGCTCGACAAGTTCGAGCTTGTGTCGCCGGTCTGGCGGGAGCGCGTCGAAACCGCGGCGCGCCGGCTTGGCGTCCAATACCTGATCGTCGAGCGCGCGTATGTCGACCCCGCGGTCCTGGCCCTCGACGCGGGCTGCGCGGCGATCAGTCACGAGGATGGTTTCGACCTCTTCGATATGCAGGCGCCATCCGCAGCCGCATGACGACGCCGGCCCTCGAAGAGCTGCGCCGTTTCACGCTGCATATCGTTCTCGTGGAACCGGAGATCCACTTCAACACCGGCAATGTCGGACGAACCTGCCTCGCGACGGGAGCGAAGCTGCATCTGGTCGAGCCGCTTGGGTT
>CAZBTT010000036.1:0-18496 GCA_964494295.1 uncultured Acidobacteriota bacterium | reverse complement strand
GGAAGGGGCGGCGTGCGTGTACCACCTCGCCGCCCAGCCGGGCGTGCGCGCCAGCTGGGGCGACTCCTTCGCCGTGTACGTGCGCAACAACGTGCTGGCCACGCAGAAGGTGTTGGAAGCTTGCCTCGCGGCCGGCTCGCCGCCTGTGGTGTACGCCTCGTCATCGTCGGTGTACGGCGACCAGGACGAGCTGCCGCTGCGCGAGGAGATGACGCCGAGGCCGCGTTCCCCCTACGGCGTCACCAAGCTCGCCGGCGAGCACCTCTGCCTGCTGTACACGGCCAACCACGGGCTGCACACCGTGTCGCTGCGCTTCTTCACCGTCTATGGGCCGCGACAGCGCCCCGACATGGCGTTTCACCGCTTTTTGAAGGCCGTTCGTGCTGGTCAGGCGATCACCCTCTACGGAGACGGGGAGCAAACCCGCGACTTCACCTTCATCTCCGACCTCATCGATGTTCTCCAATGTTCCGTCGTCCAGGCCAAACCCGGGCGCGTCTACAACGTGGGAGGCGGTCAGCGCATCTCGGTCCTCAAGGTGCTGGAGACGATTGGCGAGGTCACGGGTCGGGAGGTCAGAATCGACCGCCAGGCGGGTCAGAAGGGCGACATGCGGGATACTCTTGCGGACACGGCCCTGGCCGCCACCGATCTCGGGTTCATCCCGAAGACGCCGCTGCCCGCCGGATTGAAAGCGGAATGGGAATGGATCTGTTCAGGAAATCTGCCTGGACTCGAACGGGTCTCACTCTTGCCCTCGTGGCCTCAACTCTGGCCTGCGGCCGGCAGGAGGTCGACATCGCGACTCTTGCGAGCAACTCCGACCAGGTGATCTGGGAAGCAGGGCAGAAGGCCCTCAAGGGCAAACAGTGGGACATTGCAAGACAGCACTTCCGGAGGATCGTGGACGGCTTCCCGCAGAGCCCCCTGGTGCCGCAGGCCCGAATCGCTGCGGGCGACGCGTATTTCCAGGAAGGCGGGACCGGGAACCTCACACTCGCCGCCGGTCAGTATCGCGAGTTCCTGACCGTGTTCCCGTCGCACCCGCGCGGCGACTACGCCCAGTTCCAGATCGGCGAGAGCTTCTACAACCAGCGCAATTCGCACGACCGTGACCAGACCCAGGTCCTCCAGGCTCTCGATGAGTACCTCGGCTTCCTCGACCGCTACCCCGACTCCCCGCTTGCCAAGACCGCGCGGGAGCGGGTGAAGAGCTGCCGCGCCTCTCTCGCCAAGTCGGAGTTCGTGGTGGCCTGGTTCTATCAGAAGTCCCGGAAGGCCTACCGCGCCGCGATTCCGCGGTACGAAAACATCCTCAAGAACTACCCCGACTTCGAACAGACCGACGAAACTCTCCTCCGCCTCGGGCAGTGCCTCGCCTACGAAAACCGAGCGGCCGAAGCAGCGCCGATCCTGGCCCGCCTCCTCGACGAGTATCCGGATTCGCCCTTCGTCAAGGACGCCAGACTCCTCCTCGCGCCGCCCGCTGATCCGAAGGCGTCCCCCGCTGCCGTACAGAAGTAGCCCGGTTCGGCGCGAGCGCCGGACGGAAACCTCTACGCTTCGGGCTTCTCGATCTTCTTGAGCAGC
Organism: uncultured Acidobacteriota bacterium; assembly: GCA_964494295.1. Taxonomy (GTDB): domain Bacteria; phylum Acidobacteriota; class Vicinamibacteria; order Fen-336; family JAGNNV01; genus JAGNNV01. Next base: position 16,906 of record CAZBTT010000036.1, on the reverse strand, counting down.
CGCACCACGGTCCCGCCTTCGGGCGGGAAGGTGTACTCCACCTCGGTCATGAACGCGCGCATGAAGAAGAGCCCCCTTCCGGCGGCACTCAGGAGGTTTTCGGGTGCTGTGGCATCGGGAACGGCATCTGGGTTGAAACCCGCGCCCTGATCCTGGATACGTACCTCGATCGCGTCCGCGCTGATGGAGAAACTCAAGCTGACGCGCTTCTTTGGGTCGAGTTTGTTCCCGTGCTTGAGGGCGTTCACCACGCACTCCCGGACCGAAACCGAAAGGTCGTGGACGCCGTCCTCGTCCAGGCCGCCGATCGTGGCAAGGCGATCGACGAAAGCCTGGATGGCTTCCAGGATATCCATCCGGCTTTCAAAGTCGATGCGCACGGTGGCGGGGCTGGCCGTCATGGCTAACGCTGGAGGATATGACAAGAGAGGCGCGATATTCGACGCCCCCACCGAGAAATTCAAAGCTAATCTCCACGTCCCATGAGAATCCGTCCCGCCCGATCGTTCCGCGGAACCTTCAGCCTTCCCGGCGACAAGTCGATCACCCACCGAGCCTTCCTCTTCGGAGCGATGGCGAAGGGTCGCACCACGATCGGGGGCGCCTCCTTCGGCGAGGACTGCACCTCGACGCGGCGGTGCCTCGAATCGCTGGGTGTGCGTTTCGATCTCAGCGAGGATCGGCGGCGCTTCACGGTCCACGGGGGAGAACCCCTCGCCGCACCGAGAGGGCCACTCGATTGCGGCAACTCGGGAACGACATTGCGCCTGCTCATGGGCCTTCTCGCCGGATCGAACTTCGAGGCGACATTGTCGGGCGATGAATCCTTGAACCGGCGTCCCATGGAGCGGGTCGCAAAGCCTCTGCGCGAGATGGGCGCGCGCATCGAGACGAGCGATGGCCGTCCTCCGGTCACGGTCACCGGTTCGTTGTTGCACGGCGCCGCGCTCACCCCCGAGGCCGCGAGCGCTCAGATCAAGAGCGCCCTTCTCCTGGCCGCGCTCGGCGCGCCGGGGCGCACCACGATTCATGAGCCCGAGCCGACGCGCGACCATACGGAACGAATGATCCGATCTTTTGGCGGCGCTTTGCGGACGGAGGGACGGACGATCGAGATCGACGGTCCCCAAACGCTCACCGCCCGGCACATCGAGATCCCAGGCGATCCGTCGAGCGCCGCGCCGTTCGTCGTGGCTGGCCTGATCCGTCCCGATTCCGAGGTGGTGATCGAAGGAGTCCTGCTGAACCCTCACCGTGTCCGCTACCTCGACGTTCTCCGCAGCATGGGAGGACACATCGAGATTGAGATCAGCTCGGGCACCGGTTTCGAGCCGTCGGGCCGCATCGTCGTGCGATCCTCGGAACTCTCGGGGATTGAGATCGATCCCGCCGACGTCCCTGCGATCGTCGACGAGCTGCCGATCCTGGCGATCGCGGGAGCGTTCGCGAAGGGTCCGACCGTGGTCCGCGGGGCCGGGGAGCTGCGGGTGAAGGAATCCGACCGTATCAAGGCCATGGTCGCCGGACTTCGGGCGATGGGCGGCCGCATCGCCGAGACGGAGGACGGTTTCTCGATCGACGGCGGCGCCCCTCTTTACGGCGCTTCGGTCTCGAGCGAGGGCGACCACCGGATCGCCATGGCCCTTTCCATTGCGGCCCTGGGCGCACGCGGCGACACGGATGTGGCGGGGGCGAGGGCGGTCGCCATCTCCCTGCCTGCCTTCTACGATGAACTCAACCGGGGCGCCGCCCGTTGAACCCGCCCCCCCGCATCGCGCTGGTGGGGTTCATGGGCTCCGGCAAGTCGACCACCGGCCGCCTCCTCGCGGAGCGCCTCGGGCATCGTTTCGAGGACGCCGATGACCGGATCGAGGAAATGGCCCGGGAGACGATCGTTGAAATCTTCCGGAACCGCGGCGAAGAAGCGTTCCGCGAAATCGAGCGACGCGCCATCCACGACCTGCTGACCCAAGAGGGTGTGGTGATCGCCACCGGCGGCGGAGCGTTTGCCCAGACCGGGTGCGCCGATGCGATTCTCGCCCGCGCCTTCCCCGTGCATCTGGCCTGCGATTTCACGCAGGCCTGGGCGCGGGTAGCGGGCCGGACCGGGCGACCGCTCGCCCTCTCGGGTGAAACTGCGATGCAGGCGCTTTATGCAGACCGAAAAGACAAGTACTCTCGGGCTCACGCCGTCATCGACACCACCCGTCTCAACCCGGACGAAGTGGTGGCCGAATTGCTAAGTCTCCTGCCAAGGACGTAAGGCCCTGGTCCATTCATGCGCTATCTGATCCTCTCGGACATACACGCCAACTACGAGGCCTTCAAGGCGGTGATGAACGCCACACGGCGCAAGCGCTGGGACAAGGCGATCTGCCTCGGGGACATCGTGGGATACGCGGCCGAGGTGAATCAGACCGTCGACCGGCTTCGCGCCATCAAGCCCCTGACCACGATCCGCGGCAATCACGACAAAGTCTGTGCCGGAGTCGAGGGAGAGGAAAGGCTCGCCAAGTTCTCACGCTTTGCCCGGGTCGCCGCGGAATGGACGGCGCAGAAACTGACACGGACGAATCGCCGGTATCTGGCCACGCTTGCGAAGGGTCCGAAGGTCGTCGACGATGCGTTCATGATCGCCCACGGCTCGCCCCTGGACGAAGACGCCTACATCTTCAGCGACCTGGATGCGCTGCGGGTCTTCCGCGGGATAGATTTTCCGATCTGCTTCATCGGCCACTCCCACTTTCCCGTGGTCTTCACATGGGACGGCGGTGAGGTGGACATGCAGATGGCCACGCCGCCCGAGTTCAAACTCAAGCTCGATCCCAACAAGCGCTATCTGATCAACCCGGGGAGCGTCGGCCAGCCTCGCGACCGGTGTCCGCTCGCGTCTTTCGCCACCTACAACTCCGAGACCCGCCTGCTCCGGATCCACCGCGTGCGGTACAACATCGCGGTGACACAGGAGAACATCCTGAGCGCCGGGCTTCCCCAACCCCTCGCCGACCGGCTGTCCGTGGGTCGCTGAGCGACCAGGCCTACAGGACCCCCGCCCGCTTGAGAAGGCGGCGTGCGGACGTCACGGAAAGGCCGGCCACGTTCGAAGGAGAACCGTGGATGGACTCAATGAAGGCGGCGCCGCCCCCTTCAACGTGATACGCGCCCGCCTTGTCCATCGGTTCCCCGGTCCGAACGTAGCGGGCGATCTCCCCCTCGTCCATCCTTCGAAAACGCACCTCCGTGACGTCCACGACGGTGGCCACCTTGAGCCCCCACGCAACCGAAACACCGGTCATCACCGTGTGAGTCCGGCCGGAGAGACTCCTGAGCATCCGGCGGGCGTCGGCCGCGTCCTCGGGTTTGTTGAGGATCTTCGATCCGACCACCACGACGGTGTCGGCCGCGATCACGCAATCGCCCGCTTTGCGGGGCGGGACCAGGGCCTTCCGTCTGGCCAGCCGCCGCACCGCCGCCCGGGGCGCCTCGCGCGGCAGCAGGGATTCATCGACATCCGCCGGAGAGACCTCGAAGGAGAGGCCGAGCGATTCCAGGATTCGGGCCCGGCGCGGCGAAGCGCTCGCGAGAATGAGCCTGCGGGAGGGCACTTGAGGAGGGACGGCGCGCGTTAGCTCGTCAGGCGAACGGCCTTCTTCGCAAGAAGGTCGACGGAGCCTTCGGCCTTGATCACGTAGTCGTCGGCGCCGTAGTCGGTGCGGGCCTGTTCGTGATTGGCGATGGCGGCGCGGGTGTGAACCAGGATGGGGATCTCGATCCACTCCATCGTGGACTTGACGTAGTTCACGAGATCCTTGCCCGAGAGTTCCCCGGCGAGCAGGGGCTCGAGAATCAGCAGCGCGGGCCGTTCACGTCCCATCGCGTCGAGGGCTGCGCGAACCGCGTCCACCACGACGGGAGCAAAGCCAAGCTTCTCGCAGACCTTCTTCGTCTCTTCCGCCACCGCCGGGTCGTCATCCACGATCAACATCGGCTTGAGCGCGGAGGGAGAGGTCTTCGGGCGCGACCCGGGGGGCTGGGTGGAAGTGGCGACTGACCCCCTTTGGGGTTGCTCGAGTTTCGCGACGACGGCGGCCAGCTGCTGGTGGCTCTCCTTGAGGGTCGCCATGTCCTTCTGAATAGCCTGAAGGATGCCTTTGAGGCCCTCCATGCCCTCGCTCTTGACGGGAGGCACGGTCGCGGGCGGGTAGCCGGCCGCCTTGAGCGCCTGAGAACTCTGGACTCCGGGGGGCAGGGTGGCGGAGGCGTCGACCCGCTCGATCCTGGCCAGAAGGGAGTCCGTCGAATCCGTGTCGCGGTTTCCGGTGGGAATGGGCGGGGGAGCGGCCGCCGCGGGAACCGGAGACGAGCCGGAGGTGGGGCTCGGCGACTGGATCGTGACCTTGACCGTGGGCGCCTTACGGAGCCGGGCGCCGCAACCGCCGCAGCTCAGGAAGCCAAGATCATCCGCAGCGCCGGTGACCGGCGCGCCGCAGCGCGGGCATTTGGGAATTGCGGACAAGGGTTCAGGCCAGGACGCAGCGCCGAGACTCGAGGGTTCGAGTGTGGGGGCTGCAACAAGGAAGAAGGCGGGTCATTCGGAAGTGCGTGATCCAGAAGCATATTCCCAAACCGAACCTGAGGCTCACGGGACCTTTCGAAAACCGCCTTCAGTAAGATGTGTGTTCCCTTGCGATTCGAGATCCGCCACCCGAGCCACCGTGAAGAGGTTTCCTCCGACAGCGACTTCGTCGTTTTCGGACGCGATCCCTCGTGCGACATCATCATCAAAAACCCGCGTTGCTCCAGACGGCACGCCTCGGTTCGAGTGGTGCCGGACGGCTTTCATCTTCTGGACATGGGCAGCTCCAACGGCGTCTACGTCCTGGGCCAGAAGATCGACGACGCCATCATCCGGGAAGGCGACGTTTTCTCGATGGGCGACGTGTTCGTCCGCATCCTCCCCGAAGACATGCCCCCGACTCTGGCCATGGCGCGCAACGACGCGACTCTGCGTCAGATGGCCCCGCCCGTCTTCGATCCACCGCCCCGTCGTCCCCTCCCGCCCCCGCTTTCGCGGGTGGAGCCGAGGACACCCGGGCCCGCGCCCGCCGTGCCCCTTCTCGCCCCGCGTGTTCTCGGCGCATCGTCGGTGGCCGCGGGTGCGGCGCTCATCGTGGGGTCCCTGACCCTGGGCCCGCAATTGGGTTCACTCGCCTCTGTCCTTCCCTACGTCCTTCCCGTTCTGGGAGTGGTCTCCTCCCTCGCGGGACTCGGCGCCCTTGGCGGCTTCCGTTTCGCGCGCGGGCTCCACTACATGGTCTTTACGATCTGGACGATGACCTGCCTCATGGCTCCCTTCGGGGTCATCGGCTTCGCCTACCAGCTCCGGGGCGAAGAGCATCCCGACACCGACTCCTTCTTCGCGGTGGTGATCGGCATATCGGGAGCGATGGCGGTGATCGCGCTCATCATCGCCACATTCCTCGCCCGGATCTATATCCCCACCCCGCCGCCGCTCTGAAGGCAAGGTCCCGGTTGGTCTGACCTCAGGCGCGCTTCCGGGCTTGGGCGAGCCCGCTGAGCCGGGTCTATAATGGCGTGTTTGCCAATGCCAAAGAAATCCGCCGCACCCAAGTCCCGGGCCAAAACGGCCCCGCCCCCCCCCGCGAAGACCACAAAGCCCTCCGCTCCCGCCAAAGCGCCAGTGGTCAGACCAATTGCATCGGCCAAAACCGGCCCGGGAGCGCCACCTCTGGATAAGGGGGAAGCGCTTCGCATCTACCGCCAGATGCTGCTGATCCGGCGTTTCGAGGAGCGGGCTCAGCAGATCTACGTCGAGGGCAAGATCGGCGGCTTCCTGCATCTCTACATCGGCCAGGAAGCGATCGCGTGCGGGATCATGAGCCTCCTGCGCAAGGACGACTACTTCATCGGCGCGTACCGCGACCACGGCTACACCCTGGCTCGAGGCGCCGACCCCAAGCCGCTCATGGCCGAACTCATGGGCCGAGCCACCGGCATCTCCCGTGGCAAGGGCGGCTCGATGCACTTCTACGACGTCCCGAACGGGAACTTCGGCGGCGACGGCATCGTGGGCGGACACATCGTGGTGGCCGCGGGCATGGGCTACGCGATCCGCATGCGCGGCTCCGAGCAGTGCGTCGTGTGCTTCTTCGGCGATGGCGCGATCAACGAGGGCGCGTTCCACGAGGCGCTCAACGTCGCCTCTCTCTGGGATCTCCCGGTTGTCTTCGTCGTCGAGAACAACATGTACGGCATGGGCACCTCGGTTGAACGCGCCTCGGCGGTGACCCAGCTCCACGAACGCGGCGCCGCTTACGGGATGATCCACCTCCCGTGTGACGGCATGGACATCCTCAAGGTCCGCGACACTTTCGCCGACGCCTTCGCCCGCGCGCGCAAGGAAAAGAAGCCCACGTTCGTGGAAGTCATCACCTATCGGTACCGCGGCCACTCGATGTCCGACCCCGGGAAGTACCGGAGCAAGGAAGAGGTCGAGAGGTGGCAGGAGAAGGACCCGATTGCACGCTTCGGCGTGTTCCTTCTCGATCAGAAGTTCGCGAAGCCCGCCGATCTCGAGGCCATCGACAAGGACGTGAACCTCGAAGTCGACGAATGCATCAAGTTCTCTGAAGAAAGCCCCTGGCCTCCCGCCGAGTACATGTACGAAGACATCTACGTGAAGACCCCCACCCTCAACTGGCGCGCGGTCGAAAGAGACCCCGCCTGGGAGCGTTCGCTTCCCGATGACCGGGTGCCGGTCGCCTACCCCGCCTGGGGCGCAGCGAAAGGGGGCAAGTAAGCCATGGCGATGATCACCATGCGCGAAGCCCTGAACCAGGCGATGCGCGAAGAGATGAAGCGCGACCCGAACGTCTTCCTGATCGGCGAGGAAGTCGGCCACTACCAGGGCGCCTACAAGATCACGTCCGGCCTCGTTCAGGAGTTCGGCGACTGGCGCGTGCGCGACACGCCCATCGCGGAAGAGATGATCGCGGGCGTGGCAGTCGGCGCCGCCTGGGTCGGGATGCGTCCCATCGCCGAGATGATGACTTTCAACTTCTCGCTGCTCGCCCTCGACATGATGGTCAACCATGCGGCGAAGTACCGCTACATGTCCGGCGGCCAGATCCGGTGCCCCATGGTCATGCGCGGGCCCTCGGGCGCCGCCGCCCAGGTCGCGGCTCAGCACTCGCAGTCTTTCGAAAGCTACTTCGCCCATGTTCCCGGGCTCATCGTCGTGATGCCGTCGAACGCGCGCGACGCGAAGGGTCTTCTGAAGGCCGCGATCCGCGACGACAACCCGGTCATCTTCATGGAGAACGAAGTTCTCTATAACCTCAAGGGCGAAGTGCCTGACGAGGACTACATCATTCCCCTCGGTCTCTCCGAAGTGAAGCGCACCGGCCATCACGTCACGATCGTGGCCTGGAGCCGGATGTGCTATCACGCGCTCCTCGCCGCCGACATCCTGGCCAAGGAAGGCATCGAGTGCGAAGTGGTCGATCCGCGCACCATCCGCCCGCTCGATGAGGCGCCGATCTTCGAATCCGTCCGCAAGACCAACCACTGCGTCATCGTTGAAGAGGCCTGGCCGCAGGCCAGCGTGGGGGCGTACATTTCGGATCGCGTGCAGCGCGAGTGCTTCGACGACCTCGACGCGCCCGTCATGCGCGTCAACGCTCCCGATGTGCCCATGCCGTACTCGAAGGTCCTCGAGAAGCTGTACGTTCCCCAGCCGGAGAAGATTGTCGAGACGGTGAAACAGGTTCTGGCGTAGTCCGCCTACAGGAACGAGACCATGGCCACGAAGGTTGTCCTCTCAAAGCTCTCCCCCACCATGGAGGAGGGCCTCATCGTCAAATGGAGCAAGAACGAAGGCGACACCATCAAGGTGGGCGACGTTCTGGCCGAAGTCGAAACCGACAAGGCGAACATGGAGATGGAAGCGCTCGCCGCGGGCGTGTTGCGTCGCATCTTCGTAAAGGCGGGCCAGAAGGCTCCGGTAGCCGGGCTCATCGCGGTGATTGCCGGGAAAGACGAGGACATCTCGGCGTTCGAGGCGCAGGCGGCGAAAGACGCTTCGACAAGCTCAGCGCAAGGCGCATCGTCCGCTTCGGCAGGCTCAGCGACCGGCCCAGCGCAGGCCGTTCCGGCTCCCGCGGCGGCACCCGTTGCCGCCAAGGCTGCCGCTCCTGCACCGGTGGCTGAGCCCGTCGAACGCAGTCAGTCGAAGCCACCCGCTCCTGCGCCCGCGATGGCCCCAACCCCCGCGCCGGTTTCACATGCGGGCGGGCGCGTTAAAGCCTCGCCTCTCGCGAAGAAAGTGGCCGCCGAGAAAAATGTCGCCCTCGAGGCGATTCCGGGCTCAGGTCCCGGCGGTCGCATCGTCAAGCGTGACGTCGAAGCCTTCGTCCCGCCAGCCGTTGCGCCGCGCGCCGCCGGTTCCATTTCCACCCCGGCCGCCCGCCCCGTTCCCTCCGTCCAGGTCACGCCGGGCGTGTCGCAGAGCGTCCCGCTTTCCAGCATGCGCAAGACGATCGCGCGCCGTCTCTCGGAGAGCATGTTCAGCTCGCCCCACTTCTACGTCACCGTCGATGTGGACATGGATCGCGCCGTCGATCTCAGGACTCAGCTCAAGGAAGCGGGCGGGAAGATCAGCGTCAACGACCTCATCGTCCGGGCCTGCGCGCTGGCGCTGCGCGCGGTTCCGCAGGTCAATGCTTCGTGGGCGCCCGCGGCTGACGGCTCCCCCGAAGCGATTGTCCTCAACGGCGATGTCCACGTCGGCATCGCGGTGGCCCTGCCGGACGGTCTCATCACTCCGGTGGTCCAGTTCGCGGACCAGAAGCCGCTCACCGAGATCGCCGCGGAAGTGCGGGAACTCGCGGATCGAGCGAAGAGCAAGAAGCTCAAGCCCGAGGAGTACACCGGCGCCACGTTCACCATCTCGAACCTCGGGATGATGGATGTCCATGAGTTCACGGCGATCATCAATCCTCCGGGCTCCGCGATCCTCTCCGTCGGCAGCGTCCGCAAGGAACCCGTAGTTGGCGCGAATGATCAGATCAAGGTCGGCCACCGCATGAAGATCACCCTTGGTTCCGACCACCGCGTGATCGACGGCTCGGTGTCAGCGACGTTCCTTGGCGAAGTGAAGCGTCTTCTTCAGAGCCCGGTGCTACTGCTGGTGTAAGCCGTCATGTGGGGGCGGCGTGGCGTTGTCGTGGTCGGTGTGTTTGCGGGGATCTTCATCTCTGTGGCGGCTCAGAAGGCTGAGGCATGCAAGTGCGCGGAGCTCTTGCCGACTTTCGAGGAAGTCAGCAAGACCGCCCGGGCCTTTCTCGATCGTGCGCAACGGACCACCGCAGCGCTGGGTTGAGGGTCCGTGGCGGGGTCGCTGGTTGAGGGCAGCCGCGTTCGCCTATCCCATCGCCTGGATCATGCTGATTAGCCTCGCATACCAAACCCTGCGAAAGGGATGGAGTCGCAGGCGGGCCGCGGCCATTGGCGCATGTTTCCTGATCATCCCAACCCTCGCGGTGGCGCTGGCCGAGAGTATCTGGCTTTTCTCGCACATCACTCGTTAGCAGGGTCCTCGTTCGTGAGGTTTCTGGATGGGGTCTTTGGGACGAGGACGGAGCGGGGCCGGGCGCTGGTGTGGGTCGCATGCGTCGGGATTTTGAGCGTGGCCCGAGGCCAGGCTGCGCGCCGAGTCGCAAAATCGTAGCGCGAAGCTGCGCTCAACTAAGCCGAGTAAGGAGCCACACGATTCCATCTTCACGCGTTCCAGTGGCGACGCAGGAGGCGGTCCCGGCGCAGCGAGCCCACACCAGTGTCCGGCCCCGCGGCCCACTACTACCAAGCCTGACGGGGATCGCTTCGCTCCCCGCAAACCGTCGTGTCGCTCGCGATGACGATCTGGGGTTTCTCTCCCCAGTGACGGACCTTGGTCCGTGGACGACTCGCAATGACGGGGCGGCGCAGCGCGGGACTGATCTATTCCGGCGCGACGAGATCCCTCATCGTGAGAGCGGACGGCGTATCGAGTCGCTCCAGACCGGCGATCACCGCTTGACGATCGGCCTCGTTGCGATTCTGGCTGACCTTCCACTTCCCTTCGAGCCGGCGGATAGGCAGCTCGAAGCCCACAATCGCCTTCAGCAGCGCGTTCACGTACTCGGTCGGAGCGTCGGTGACTTTCCATGGCGGTGAGAAGCCCGCTTCCTGCTGGTCCGTGAGCGCCTCGAGGTGTTCGAGGAGCCAGGCCGCGTCCTCGACGACGCGCAAAGGACCGTAGGCGTGGACCACAACGTAGTTCCACGTCGGAACCTCGCGCCCGTGCTCCTGTTTTCCCGGGTACCACCCCGCCGACACGTAATGCTGCGGCCCCGAGAAGATCGCGAGCGCCTCGGTGTCTCCAAGGGATTCCTTCCATTGCTGATTGGCCCGGGAGACATGGCCCTTGAGCACGCCGAACTCGGAGCCGTCGTCCCCGAGAACCATCGGGATGTGGGAGGCCACGAGGCCGCTGCCGGTCAGCGTCACCACGGCGGCGAGCGGATGCGCTGCGATCATCTGGCGTAGAACGGGGAGCCTCGTCTCGGCATTCACGGGGGGTGTGTACATCTGTCTTCCTCGAAGGGGTTGAGAGTCTAGAGTGCGCCACGGCTACGAGAAGCATTGACCTAGAGGGAACCAGGAAATGGCGGAGTATTCATTTGAGACGGTGGACGTCTTCACCGACCAGCGTTTCGGGGGGAACCCGCTCGCGGTGTTTCACGATGCGCGCGGCATCTCCGACCGCGATATGCAACGCCTGGCCGCCGAGCTGAATCTCAGCGAGACGACGTTCGTCCTCCCCCCGGTGGACGCATCGAACACGAACCGCGTCCGGATCTTCAATCGAAATCACGAGATGCCGTTCGCCGGTCATCCCATGGTGGGCACGGCCTTCGTTCTCGCCAGAAAGCGGAAGGAACCAGGCGAGAGCCTCCGCTTCGAAGTTCCCGCCGGCCTCGTCACGGTGCGGCTGATTCGAACCGACGGCGCCGTTCAAGGAGCGATCATCGAGGCGCCGCAGCCGCTGACTCTCGGCGTGCGGATCTCCGCGGAAGACATCGCCGACTCGGTCGGCGTGGCGCCGTCCGAGATCATCGTGTCCAACCACGTCCCCACCCTCGCATCCGTGGGAAACACCTACGTGATCGCTGAAGTCACCGATGCCGGCCTCAACCAGGCGTCGCCGAACCTCGCGGTCTTCCGCCGCATTCTCGGTGCGACGCCCGGACTCGATGGCCGTTTCTCGCTCTACCTCTACGCCCGAGGCCACGCGATCTCCGCGCGGATGTTCGCGCCCATCGTCGGCACCTGGGAGGACCCTGCCACGGGAAGCGCGGCGACGCCGCTTGCCGCGCTGCTTCTGTCCTTATCAGGACGGGATCGGGAAGAGTTCACAATCCATCAGGGCGTGCGGATGGGGCGACCGAGCCTGCTGGAGGCCGCAGCGTGGCGAACGCCGGATGGTATCCGGGCCAGCGTGGGCGGAACGTGTGTGCCCGTGTTCAAGGGGGAGGCCACCCTCTAGGCCAGATGTCCCAAGCGAGGGCCGTCTCGAGCGGGCCGAACTACGGCTCGATGATCAGGTTGTAAGTCCCAATGGCCTGTTCCCGGAAGGACGTGACAACAACAACGTAGGAGCCAGCCGGGAAGATTGCTTCGATGCGCGCCATCAAGTTCCCACCCTGATCGTCGTCTGAGGCGAAAATGTTCTGACAGGCATTGAGGGGATTGAATGTACCCCTATACACGTGGAGAAAGGGATCCCCGAGCGTTCCTTCACCCACAGTCTCGACGCGCAGTAGACCACCCGGGTGGCTGATCGGGTATGTGTCGTAGAAAAAGGTGCCGCCGGCAAGACTGCATCCGTCACCCTGGCTGGGTGGCTGGAAGATCTCCCCGTAGCGGTCGAAAGTCTGATCGGTGTTCGTGAGTTCCCCGCGAATCGTTCCGGGCGGCAATGGAGTTCCACTCGGCGTGGGCGTGGTTCCCGGAGTCGGACTCGTTCCGGGAGTCGGCGTCGGAGTCGGCGTCCCGGGAAACCCGGGGTTCGGACCCAACGGGGAGGACGTGGGGGGGGCGCCAGGCCCGCCCGGACCGGGACTACCAGGCCCGCCCTGACAGGGGCCGGTATTGGGCCCCGGGACTCCGGGGCAGGGTCCGATAGGCGAGGATGTGGGAATCGCGATCGACGAGGTCACACCTCCGCTGCCATCGGCGGCAACCACCGCCGAGGGTGAGGTCGCGGAGGACTCCGGCTTTGACTGGCAGGCGATCGCTACGAACGCGCCGATCAGGACCGCGGAAAGGAAGACTGTCTCTTTTTTCATGACGGAGCGCCCTCACGATGACCCGGGGACACAAATGCCCGAGATCGAAGGCTGAGAGGGTGACACGTCGCCCCCAGGATGTCAAGAGGAGTCTGAGCGTCAGGCGACCAAACTCACATCAGAACGCGAAATCTCAGCTCAGTTTCTTCACCGCGGCCATGGCCGTAGCCAGGGTGCCGGCGACGTCGCCGATGTTCGTGGGCACAACGAGCGTCGTCGAGGTCTTCGCGATGTGCCCGAACTGTGCGATGTACTGCTCGGCCAGTCGAAGCTGGATGGCTTCATAGCCGCCCGACTGCTTGACCGCGTTGGCGACCGCGGCGATGGCTTCGGCCTGGGCGTTGGCGACCGACCGGATGGCCGCGGCCTGACCCTCGGCTTCGTTCACCTGCTGCTGACGCCGCGCTTCTGACGCCTTGATGACCTGCTGCTTCTGGCCTTCGGCGGAGTTGATCGCGGCATCTCGCTCGCCTTCCGAGGTCAGGATGACGGAACGCTTCTCGCGCTCAGCGCGCATCTGCTTTTCCATGGCCGCGATGATGTCGGTCGGCGGCTTGATGTTCTTGATCTCGTAGCGCAGGACCTTGACGCCCCACGAATCGGAGGCCTTGTCGACCTCGGCCACCACGCGCTGGTTGATGTGGCCGCGGGCCTCGAACGTGTTGTCGAGTTCGATCTGGCCGACTTCACTGCGCAGCGTGGTCTGGGCGAGCTGCGAGATGGCGAAGAGATAGTTGGAGATGCCGTAGGAGGCGCGCTCCGGGTCGAGGACCTTCAGATACAGGATGCCGTCGACTCCCACCATGACGTTGTCGCGCGTGATGCACTCCTGCTCGGGAATGTCGATCGCCTGTTCCTTGAGGGTGTGGCGGTAGCGGATGGTCTCGACGAAGGGCATCAGGATGTGGAAGCCGGCGTCGAGGGTCTTGCTGTACCGGCCCAGTCGCTCCACGATGAAAGCGCTTTGCTGCGGTACCACGATGGCGGTCTTCATGAACAGGACGAAGATGCCGATGACGAGGAAGAGGACTACGAAAGTACCCATGATTTTGAAAGCTCCCTATTCTTTTTCAACGACGAGACTGAGACCGTCCATCTTGATGACGCGGAGTCGGTCGCCTTTCTTGACGCCAGCCGGACCCTGACACAGGGCGCTCCACGAGGTGCCCCGCAACTCCACTTTCCCTCGGGCATCGGCCCCGAAAGCCTCGAGGGCGATCGCTGTCTGTCCGACAATCTGGTCGACCTTGGCCGGGGAGCCTTCCGCCTTGCGACGCAGCATTGGCCGAAAAGCGAGGATCATGCCCGTGCCAAGAATGACAAACGTGAGCCACTGCGCAGGGCCGGACTGTAGAAATCCGAAACTGACCAGGACGGCCACGACAAAAGCGGCCACGCCGAAGAAGACGGTGAAGAAACCTCCGGGAGTGAGGATCTCGAAAACGAGAAGCCCGACGCCGAAGATGACCCAAAGAGCCCAGGACATGGCAATCACTGCGGGAATAGTAATCGAAAAATCAGCGGCCGCTCAGACCAGTTCGAAGCCGGCGGCGAGCCCCATCCCGCCGCTGATGCACAGAGTCGCGAGACCGAAACGGGTTCTTGTCCGCGCCATCTCGTGGACGAGGGTTACCACGATCCTCGCTCCTGTGCAGCCGATGGGATGCCCGAGAGCGATCGAGCCGCCATTGACGTTCAACCGGTCCGGATCGAAGCGCAGTTCCCGGTCGCAGGCAAGAACCTGGGCGGCGAAAGCCTCGTTGGCCTCGATCAAGCCGAAGTCGTCGAGTTTCATTTTGAGGCGTTCGAGGAGCAGTCGCGTCGCGGGCACGACGCCAATCCCCATGATCTTCGGATCGACGCCGGCGGCGGCCACGCCGAGGATTCGGACGAGCGGCGGCGCCTTGAGCGCTTTCAAGCCCGATTCCGAGCACACCAGAACCGCGGCGGCGCCATCGGTGATGCCGGAGGAGTTGCCCGCGGTCACCGTTCCGCCCTCCTTCTTGAACACCGGCGCGAGTTTCCGGAGGCCTTCGATTGTGGAGTCGGCTCGAGGATGTTCGTCCTGGTGGATCACCGCGGCGCTTTTCCCTCGCCCCACCTCAACCGCGACGATCTGCGAATCAAATCGTCCTTCGCGCTGGGCCAACGCCGCCCGCTGCTGGGAGCGCAGAGCAAACGCGTCCTGCTCCTCGCGGGAAATCGAGTGGATCTCGGCCAGGCGTTCGGCCGTCTCGCCCATCAGCATGTCGGCGAGCGGACAGGCGAAGCCATCCTTGTACATGCCATCGGTGACTTCCTGCGCTCCCATCTTCGATCCCCATCGGGCGCTGGTCAGAAGATAGGGCACGCGGCTCATCGACTCGGTCCCGCCCGCGAGGACGGTCTCCGCGTCGCCATCGCGCACGGCACGAAATCCGAGGTCGATCGCCTTGAGGCCGCTGCCGCAGGCCATGTTCAGGGTCATGGCGGGCACGGTTTCACCGAGCCCCGCACGGAACGAGACCTGGCGGGCGACGTTGGGACCACCGCCGGCCTGGCGGGCGCAGCCGATGATCGCTTCCGTGACCCGGGCCGGATCGGCGCCGGACCGCTCGAGGACCGCCTTTGCGGCATGCACGCCGAGGTCCGCGGCGGAAAGCGTGGCAAGCCCGCCTCCGTAACGGCCGATGGGCGTGCGCAGAGGCGCAACCAGATAAACGGACATCTACTCGCGGTTGGCGCGCCGGAGGCGGACGGGCAGACCGATCACGGCCTCGAACCGCTCCGCCGCCGAACCCTGATTCACCGCGATCTCAATCCGGCCCGCGGATCCGAGGTAGGCGCAGGCATCGTCCTCGGGAACATCTCCGAAGGTGCTCACCACAGGAACGACGACCCGGTTCACCTCGGCCACGATCTCGGTCAGGTCCCCGCCCACTCCCTGGAGCAGCTTCTCCCAGGCCTCGCCGCCGAGGGTGGAAACCAGGTTTCCGAACACGTCGACGTAGATGACGTGCCCTTCGAGCGCCCCGTCTTTGGCGAACTCGGGCTTGGGAAACTCGAAATGGAAAGCATCCTCGACCTTCGGGCCGACATCCTCGAAGGCGGTGCCCCGCGCCAGCGCGCCCGCGACCGGGCCGAAAACGTCGCGACCGTGGAACGTCGTCGCGACATTCGAACGAAACAGGCCGGCGTTGGTGAGTTCCCGAACCTCGGCCTCGGGGTGGTCGATGAGGATGAAGCTGAAGATGCCGTTGTCGGGCCCGACGAAGAAATAGCCGCCCGCGCGGACCGCGATGCCGCGCCGGTTCGTGCCGACACCGGGATCCACCACCGCCACGAATGCGGTCCCCGCGGGAAATGCGGTGACGCTCGCGCGCAGAACAAAGGCGGCCTCGCGGATGGCATGGCGGCCGATGTCGTGCGAGATGTCGACTACCTGGGCATCGGGACAGGCGGCGAGCACTGAGCCGCGAAGGGAACCCGCGTATTGGTCCCTCGTTCCGTAGTCCGTGAGCAGCGCGACGATCCTCGGCATGGGTTATCCCGGATTCTAGCTAGACTTTCCCCGAAGGCTGCGACCAAACCACAAATGAACTCCCTCACCTCCTTGTATCGGCCGTCGCTCGCCCTTCTCACCGACCTGTATCAGCTGACCATGGCCTACGCCCATTGGAAGACCGGCTCCTACAGGAAAGAAGCGGTCTTTCATCTCTATTTCCGCAACCACCCGTTCGGGGGTGGCTTCACGGTGGCCTGCGGGCTCGCGCGCGCGAAGGAGTTCATCACCGACTTCCGCTTCTCGGACGACGATCTCGCGTATCTCCGGACCCTGGGCGGTCAGGATGGCAGCCCGCTGTTCGACGAGGGTTTCGTCGAGTACCTTCGCGAACTGAAGCTCGATTGCGACATTGACGCCGTGGACGAAGGCCGCGTGGTCTTCCCCTGGACCCCGCTCCTCCGCGTCCGCGGACCCATCATCGCCGCGCAGTTGCTGGAGACGCCGCTGCTCAACGTCATCAACTTCGAGACGCTGATCGCCACCAAGGCGGCGCGCATCGTCATCGCGGCCCGCGGCGAGCCGGTGATGGAGTTCGGTCTCCGCCGGGCGCAGGGCATCGATGGAGCGCTCGCGGCGAGCCGGGCCGCCTACATCGGCGGCTGCGGCGCCACCTCGAACGTGCTCGCGGGACGGCTGTTCGGGATTCCCGTCAAGGGCACGCACTCCCATAGCTGGGTGATGGCGTTTGGAAGCGAGATCGAGTCGTTCGAGCAGTACGCGGCGGCGAGCCCGGGAAACTGCGTGTTCCTCGTCGACACTTTCCACTCCCTTGACGGCGTGGCGCACGCGATCGAAGTGGGCCGGAAACTCAAGCAGGCCGGGCACCGGCTCGGCGGTATCCGGCTCGATTCGGGCGGCCTCGCGTATCTCCTGAGCGAGGCGCGCCGGATGCGCGACGAAGCGGGATTCGAAGAAGCGGCCATAGTGGCCAGCAACGAACTGGACGGGAAACGCA
>CAZBTT010000035.1:0-18540 GCA_964494295.1 uncultured Acidobacteriota bacterium | reverse complement strand
GCAACAAGTTCACGGGCAGCATCTATGAGTACTACCGCCGCGACCGGCTGAACGCGAACACCTGGTTCAACAATCGCGATCTGCCTCGCGATCCGATCACGGGCAAACCCCCTAAGGCAAAGCTGAAGTTCGACGTCCCCGGGTTCCGCATGGGCGGCCCGATCCGCATCCCCGGCGTGTTCGACGGCCGGGACAAGGCGCACTTCTTCATCAACTACGAAGAACAGCGGACGCCTTCCGACGTGACCCGCAATCGCAACATCCTGAGCACGCAGGCGCAGGCCGGAATCTTCCGCTACAACACCGCGTCCGGCGTCCGGGAGGTCAATCTCCTTCAACTGGCGGCAGCCAACGGCCAGATCGCCTCGGTCGACCCGACGATCGCGAAGCTCCTGCAGGACATCCGCGCGGCGGCGACGTCGACCGGCGGCATCGCGAATCTCACCGATCCGAATATGCAGGTCTTCACGTTCCAGAATCCCGCCAACGGCCTCACCAAGTACCCGACCGCGCGCCTGGACTTCCAGGTGACGCCGAAGCACCTGCTGACCGCGAGCTTCACCATGAACAAGCTCCTGTCCGACCCCGACACCCTCAACAACCGCGACGCGGTCTTCCCCGGCTTCCCGGTGCAGGGCGTTCAGGACTCAAAGCGGTACGTGGGCAGCCTGTCGGCGCGATCGACGATCACCCCGAACCTCATCAATGAAGTCCGTCTCTACGGGGCGAGCGGCGGGGCCACGTTGTTCTCCACCGAGATCAACGCGGGCATGTGGAGCGGCTCGATCGCCAACCAGGGCGGCTATCACCTGAACCTGAACGGGGCGTGCTGCGCCACCGCCACCACGGGCACCGCGAACCAGGGGAACAACATCAACAATGCCGCAAGCGGCCCGGCCCTGAGTTCACGCGAGGCCTCCACCAAGGTCTTCTATGACCACATGACCTGGATCAAAGGCGCGCACAGCCTCTCGTTCGGAATCGACTTCACCGAGGTGAATCTCTGGCTCCAGAACTCGACCACCGTCCCCACCATCAACTTCGGCGTGACCGGCGATGATCCTGCGGCGGCTCTCTTCACCACTGCGAACTTCCCCGGCGCCTCCGCGGCGAACCTCACCGCGGCCCGTGGTCTGTACGCCATCCTCACCGGACGCGTCCAGGGCATCACCGGAAACGCGCGACTCGATCCCAGCTCGGACCAATACAAGTATCTCGGGACATCGCGAGCCGAGGCCCGGATGCGGGAATTCGACTTCTTCATCACCGACACCTGGCGCGCGAAGCCCAGCCTCACCCTGAACTACGGTGTCCGCTACGCGCTTCAGCTTCCCTACACGCCGCTCAACAACAGCTACGCGACCGCGACCCTCGCGGATATCTACGGCGTCTCCGGCGAGGGCAATCTCTTCAAGCCTGGCATCGCCGGTTCGAAGCCGCGCTTCGTACAGTTCAAGAAGGGCGAGGCGGCTACAAAGAAGGATCTCAACAACATCGCGCCGAGTTTCGGGTTCGCGTGGCGTCCCTCCCTCAACTCGGGCTTCCTCCACGCACTTCTCGGCAGCGAGCCCGTGCTGCGCGGCGGCTTCTCCATGGCCTACAGCCGCAATGGGATGTCCGACTTCTCCGACACCTATGGCGCGAACCCCGGCATCCTGATCGACGCCAGCCGCGATCAATCTCTCGGGAACCTTGGCGCGACCCCCGTCTTGTTCCGCGACCAGGCGCGGCTCGGACCGCCTTCCTTCGCGACCACGCCCTCCTACCCCCTTTCCGACGTGGTTACCGGCGACGTCCGGATCTTCGACCCGAACCTCAAAATCCCTTACTCCCAGACCTGGACGCTCAGCGTGCAGCGGATGCTGGGCAAGTCGATGGCGATGGATCTCCGCTACATCGGCTCGCGCGGCCGGGGGCTGTGGGGCGAGATCAACTACAACGAGTCGAACATCACCGAGAACGGTTTCCTGAGCGAGTTCCGACTGGCCCAGCAGAACCTTCAGGCCAACATCCGGGCCGGCCGCGGCAACTCGTTCGCGTACTTCGGGCCGGGAACCGGCACATCGCCGCTGCCGATCTACCTCGCGTACCTGAACGGCCGATCAGCCTCCCTGGCCGGCATCCCATCAAGCTACACGGGGACCTCGTGGACCGACACGAACTTCACGAACCCGCTCGCCCTCTTCAACCCGCAGCCTTTCACGCCCGCGGGCGTGAACGCGAACGCGGGTCTCGATGGCAGCGCGGCGCGGCGGGCCAACGCTCAGGCCGCAGGCCTCCCCGCGAATTTCTTCCGGGCGAACCCGGATCTGCTTGGCGGAGCCTTCGTGCGGTCCAATCGCGACAACACGAGTTACCACGCGATCGAGGTGCAGTTCGCGCGTCGCGCCTCGAGGGGCGCCTGGTTCCAGACCAGCTACACCTTCGGCAAGGCCTACCTCACGGGCTATGAGTCGCTCCGACGGCCGCCGGTCAAGACGCTCAACGCGGGCGGCGAAGGCGGCGTCACCCATGGCATGAAGTTCTTTGGTGGACTCGACCTCCCCTTCGGCAAGGGTCGGAAGTTCGCAGGCGACGCGGGCCGGTTTCTCGACGGCATCATCGGCGGATGGCAGCTCACGACCACGGTGCGCGTCCAGAGTGGTCGCCTCATCGACTTCGGAAACGTCAAGTTGATGGGCATGAGCCGGAAGGAGTTCTCGAAGGCATACAAGCTCCGATTCGACGACGCCGGGCGGAAAATCTACATGTTGCCGCAGGACATCATCGACAACACGGTCAAGGCCTTCAGCGTGAGCGCCACATCTCCCACCGGGTATGGTGCGCTCGGCGCGCCGGCCGGACGCTACCTCGCGCCGGCCAACGGCCCGGACTGCATCACCATGGTGGACAGCGGGATCTACGGAACCAACTACGGCTACGACGGCTGCGGCGAGGGCGAACTGGTGGTCACGGGACCCATGTACAAGACGTTCGATGTGGGCATCGAGAAGAAGTTCCAGATCAAGGGCAGGACAAATCTGGTCTTCCGGGCCGAGCTTCTAAACGCCGGGAATTGGGCGAACTTCGCCCCCGTCGGCACGGCCTCCGCCACTCCGGGCGCTTATGAAGTAACCGGCCTCGCCGACGGTCCGCGCATCGCGCAACTCGTCTTCCGCTTCAACTGGTAGGGCGGTCGGGGCGCGGGTGATCTCGCCCGCGCCCTTCTTCTCCCATCGCGCCGGTCCGTTCGGGCACAGGTAACCTCTGGCCTGTGATCTCGCCCGACGTGGCTGCAGCCGTGAAGTCGCTCGAAGGCGAGGGAATCCTGGCGCCCGAGCAGGCCCGGCTCTTCGGCCGGGTGGCCCGCGGCGAGCTCGTGAGTCTCGCACCCGCTCTCCACGCCTTGCTCTATCTGGGCGTGGCCGCGTTCACCACGGGCGTCGGTCTGCTTTTCCGGAGTGAGATCGAAAACCTCGGGCCGATCACCATCGCGTTGGCCGTGGGCCCCGTCGCGAGCCTGTGTCTGATCTGGGTGGCGCGCCGGTCTCCCGCCTTTTCACGCGAGGCGGTCATAGCACCCCACTTCGCGTTCGACTACGTGCTCGTCCTCGGCGCTCTGCTCGCCGCCGCCGATCTCGCGTTTCTCGAGACGCGGTTCCGCGCCCTCGGGGAGTTGTGGACATTCCACCTTCTCATCGTCTCCCTCCTTTACGGCGCGCTCGCGATCCGTTTTGACTCGCGCGCTCTGTTCGGCCTTGCCCTGGTTTCCTTCGCGGCATGGCGGGGTGTGGCCGCCAC
Source organism: uncultured Acidobacteriota bacterium (assembly GCA_964494295.1). Classification (GTDB taxonomy): domain Bacteria; phylum Acidobacteriota; class Vicinamibacteria; order Fen-336; family JAGNNV01; genus JAGNNV01. The sequence goes on along the minus strand of CAZBTT010000035.1, from coordinate 14,760 downwards.
CAGCCTCGAACGCTCCCTCTTCGGTTTCTTCGACGACACCGACGCGATCCGACTGAATGCCCTCGGGTGCGGCCTTCTCGTCGTCCTTCTTGGCCGCGCTCTGATCCGGAGGGATTTCAAGGCTCACTTCGAGCCCACCGCCGCGCACCTTGGATGGCTGCTGATCCTTCAGTCGATCGCGTGGGGCCTGTGGGACGGGCCCACCGCGGCGCAGCACCGCTTCGCCCTGGTCGCGACGGGCGGGGGTCTGGCCTGGATGTCGTGGCGCGGCGCCCGCTTCACTCTCTTCGTCTTCGGCGTCCTCGCCGCCTATTTCGGCATGATGGTGATCGTGGCGGACATCGTGGGCGATGCGACCGCGACCCTCTTCCTGACCAGCGTTTCCGCGATCACTCTGGTGTTCGGCTTTGCCGCCGTCCATCGCCGCTTCCCGAAGGAAGTCGCGGGATGAGCCCGGAGATGGAGGCCTCCGAACGAGCGCAGGAAGTCCGGGACGCCGCGAGATCCTGGCGGCGGGCCGGCTTCGTGTCCGCCGAGGTCATCGACCGGATTCTTTCCCGGTACCCGGACGACCGCATCCGTTTCGGCCCGGGTTTCCGCGCTCTGGCGTTCATCTTCACCGGCATCGGCGTCTGGGCCATGGTGGGCTTGTCGATGGTTCTTCTCGAACCGTCGGGAAGTGCTAGCTGGGGCGTCCTCCTGCTCTTCTGGGCCGGCGTGTGCTTTGTGCTGACCGAACTGCAGATCGGACCCGGCCGACGGGCCGACGCGGGCGCCGAAAGCGCTACCGCCTATTCGTCCGTGCTTCTCGCCGTCTTGGGTTTCGTCGCTTTCGCAGACGCCCTCACCACGGATACCGGCGCGCGCACGATCCTGATTCAGGTGCTCGGGGCCTCATGTTTCCTGTGTGCGCTCACCGCGTGGCGATGGGGTGACCGTTTGCTCAGCGCCGGGGCGGCATTCTCCGCCTACGCCCTGCTCGCCCACACGAGTCAGGGCCGTCTCCTCTGGCTGGTCGTGTCGGTAACCCTGATTCCCGTCTGCCTCAGGGGCGCGCGCGATGCGCGGCTTGCTCCTTCGCACCGAAGCGGCGCGGCGATCGTCCTGGCGGTCGCGATCCTCGCGCTTTACGGCGCGGCGCACATCTGGTCATTCGACCAGCGCTTGATCGAGTCGGCGCACTCCTACTCCCTGACCCAGAGGCCTCTCCCCTTGAGGCCGCTCTCGATCCTCGCCACCGCGCTGCTCCCTCCCCTTCTTCTCATCGTGGGATGGCGGCGTCGCGAGCCGATGCTGATCTACTCGGGGCTCCTCCTGATCGGCATTTCGATCGCCACCATCCGCCTCTATCGCGCGGTGATGCCGCTCTCGGTCGCACTCGTCCTCATCGGCGCCGTCTGTCTCGCGGTGGCCATCGGCGTGCGGCGCTTCCTTCGATCCGGGGACAAAGGAGAGCGGGCGGGCTTCACCGCCGACCCCTTGTTCGACGACAGCAATCGGACCGAGGCGATCCGTTCGGTGGTGGCCGTGGCAAGCTTCAGCCCTGCCGCCCAGGCAACACCGGTTCGGCCCGCCTTCCAGGGCGGGGGCGGAAGTTTTGGCGGGGGCGGAGCGTCTGGAGGTTATTGATGAAGAGCTCAATCCGGATCCTGGCCGGCGGCACGATCGGGGCCATCGTCGGCCTCACCGTGGCCATCGCCACGCGCTCGTGGTGGCTGCCCGAGCGTTACGCGATCAACGTTCCCGTCGCATCGATCACCGGCGGCGCGCCGCCCCTGCCCTCCGAGAGCGTGGCGGGCGCACTGACCCTCCCCCGTGCATTCACGATCGCCCGCTTCGCCGCCGGTCTCCCCAACGCCCGTTTTCTTCGCGTCACAGAAGCGGAGGACGTGGTGGTGAGCCAGCCTCGCGAGGGACGCGTCACCCTCGTGTTCCGGGATTCCAATGGTGATGGCGCGTCCGACGGAAGCGCTGCGCTCCTCACCGGCCTCGATCGCCCTCACGGGCTGGCGCTGCGGGACGGGTTCCTCTACGTCGCCGAGATGACCGCGGTGGGACGTATCGCTTTCGACGCGGTTACGCGGAAGACGGCGGGAGCCTTCGAGCGCGTGATCACCGGCCTGCCGTCCGGAGGAAATCACTGGACGCGCACCATCGGTTTCGGCCCCGACGGGTTCCTCTACGTTTCCGTGGGGTCGAGTTGCAACGTATGCGTGGAGGAGGATTCGCGGCGGGCGGCCATCTCGCGCTACGACCCTTCCACGTGGCGTGGATCGGTGTTTGCGAGGGGGCTCCGCAACTCGGTCGGTTTCGCCTGGCGAACCGTGGAGGCGAGCGCTGGAACAACTCACGAATTGTTCGCCACCGACAACGGCCGCGACCTGCTCGGCAACAACTTCCCCCCGTGTGAACTGAACCGCGTGGTCGAGGGCGGGTTCTACGGATGGCCGTTCGCGAACGGAACCCGAGTTCCCGATCCCGATCTGGGCCAGGGACGTGACCGAGAGATCGCGGCGAGCCTGCCCCCGGTCCATGACTTTGCCGCCCACAATGCGCCCCTCGGAATTACCTTCCTGGAAGCGGCGAACACTCCGGGGGAGTATCGCGGCGCGGCTCTCGTCGCGCTGCACGGCTCGTGGAACCGGACCTCCAAGGATGGCTACAAGGTTGTATCGCTGCACTGGGACGCCCAGGGCGGAATCACGCAGCGCGACTTCTTGACGGGCTTCCTGAAGAAGGAGGAGGTCATCGGTCGTCCTGTGGATGTGGCGCAGGGGCGGGAAGGGTCGATCTATATCTCCGACGATCTCGGCGGCGTGGTGTTCAAGGTGACGGCGGGCCAGGCCGCCCTGGCGAGGGGCTCCGTTCCCCCGACCCAGGGGGCGTCAAGCGGAGGCGCCCCCTTCATCGATGAAGCAGCGGCCACCCGAGGTCTTGCGGTATGGACCGAAAATCAATGCGACATGTGCCACGATCCCGCCCTCGTGGGCAAAGACCCGGATATGCCGATAAAGGTGCTCGAGAAGCTTGGCGCCCGGTATGACGTGACGAAGATGATCACCTACCTCAAGGCGCCACAGCCCCCGATGCCGCTCTTCGAACTCACCGATGAACAACGTCGCGACCTCTCGGCCTACGTGCTAAAACGCTTCCCCTGATGGAGACCTCGATGAAACCCCTCGCCTCCGCCATCGCCGTCGTCGCGGGAGCCACCCGCGGGGCCGGGCGCGGTATCGCGCGCATGCTGGGAGAGGCGGGCGCCACCGTCTATTGCACCGGCCGGAGCACGCGGGAAGGCGGCGCCACACCCGGCCGGCCGGAGACGATCGAGGAGACCGCGGAGATGGTGACGCGCGATGGCGGCCGGGGAATTCCGGTGCGCGTGGATCACACCGAGGAAGCCGACGTGGTGCGCCTGTTCGACGTGGTGCGCGCAGAGGCCGGACGACTGGACATCCTGGTGAACGATGTCTGGGGCGGCGACGATCTGACCGAATGGGGCACGCCGTTCTGGGAGAGCGATCTCGGCAAGGGACGCCGGATCCTCGAGGCCGCGGTCTGGGGCCACATTCTCACCGCCCGTCACGCCCTGCCGCTGATGGTGGAGAAGAGATCGGGTTTGGTGGTTGAAATCACCGACGGCGACTTTCTCGGATATCGCGGTACGTTGTTCTACGATCTCGCGAAAGTCAGCGCCATCCGGCTCGCATACGCGCTTTCCTCCGACCTTGAAGGCATTGGCGTGACCGCCCTCGCGGTGACCCCCGGGTTCCTTCGCTCGGAGGCGATGCTCGCGCGCTTCGGAGTCACCGAGGAGAACTGGCGCGACGGCGCCCGTTCGGATCCCCACTTCATCGAGTCCGAGACCCCGTGCTTCGTCGGCCGCGCGGTGGCCTCGCTCGCCGCCGATCCAAACGTCTCGAGCAAAGCGGGGCAGGTGTGGGCGAGCTGGACCCTTTCCCGCGAGTACGGCTTCACCGACATCGACGGAAGGAAGCCGGACTGGGGAACCTACTTCGCGGCCCTCACGTCGGAGATCGCGGAACGCGGGCCCCGCAACGACGATGAGCACTTCCTCCTGCGCATGCGGGCCTTCCAGCTCGACTTCAGCGCGGAGATCACGCCGCAGGCCCGAAGGCTCCGGGGCCTGCTCCACCGCGAGTAGTGCATCTGCACCGGATGCATCAGGATCAGGACGCCGGTCGGGTTTGACTAAAGTGGCCGTATGGCCATGAAACAGTACCGGATCGTCGACGGCCCGGCCGGTCGGCGCATTGAGGTGCCCTACCGCGGCGCCCGTCTCCTTCAAGAACCCATGTTCAACAAGGGAACGGCTTTCAGCGACGAAGAGCGGGAGACCTTCGGGCTCAAAGGACTCCTCCCCGACGGGGTGAGCACCATCGAGGGCCAGGAAAATCGGGCCTACGCGAGCATCATCAAGAAGGAAGATCCGCTCGAGCGCTACATCGGAGTGATGGCGCTGCAGGACCGGAATGAACAGCTCTTCTATCGGCTGCTCCTCGATCATCTCGAGGACATGCTGCCCATCGTGTACACCCCTACGGTCGGGCTCGCATGCCAGGAGTACAGCCACATCTTCAGACGCGCCCGCGGACTGTGGATCACCCCCGCGCATCGCGGCTCGATCCACGCCATCCTCGGCCACGCCCCGTTCGACGACGTCCGCCTGATCGTGGTCACAGACAACGAGAGGATCCTGGGCCTCGGCGACCAGGGCGCGGGCGGCATGGGGATCCCCGTGGGCAAACTCGCTCTCTACACCGCGGCCGCGGGTATCCATCCCTCGCGCACGCTTCCCATCAGCCTCGACGTGGGGACTGACAACCAGACGCTCCTCGACGATCCGTTGTACATAGGTTTCCGGCAGAAGCGGCTCCGCGGGCCTGAATACGATTCCCTGGTCGAAGAGTTCGTCCAGGCGGTCAAGCGCCGATTCCCCCGCGCCCTGTTGCAGTGGGAGGATTTCAAGAAGGTCACGGCCTTCAAGCTGCTCGAGCGCTATCAGAAGGTCCTCCCTTCTTTCAACGACGACATCCAGGGGACGGCGGCGGTCGCGGTCGCGGGCATGATGGCCGGCGTCCGGGTCAGCGGAGTGCCCCTCAAGGACCAGCGCACGGTGATCCTGGGCGCGGGGGCCGCGGGTGTGGGCATCGCGCGCCTCATCCGCACCGCGCTTATCACCGCCGGAATGCCCAGGGAACTGGCGCGGGAACGGATCGCCGTTCTCGACAGCCATGGCCTCGTCGTCGACGATGCGCCACTCGACGCGCACAAACAGGAGTTCGCCTGGACCGCGGAGATGGCGGCGGCTCACGGGATGCCGAAAGGGGCGAGGCGCGACCTCGAAACCGTCGTCAAGGTGATGAAGCCCACGGTCCTCATCGGCACGTCGGGGGAACCGGGCACGTTCACCGAGGGCGTGATCCGGGCCATGGGCGACGCGGTCGAGCGTCCGGTCATCTTCCCCATGTCGAACCCCACGAGCAAGACCGAAGCGCATCCGAAAGACATCATGGCGTGGACCAACGGACGCGCATTGGTCGCTACCGGCAGTCCCTTCGAACCCGTCGTTCATGGAGGCCGCACCCACCGGATCGGTCAGGGCAACAACGCGTACATCTTCCCCGGTGTGGGCCTGGGCGCCCTGATCTCCCAGGCCCGCGAAGTGACCGACGAGATGTTCGCGGCCGCGGCCCTCGCCCTCGCCCACTCCGTCACGGACGAGGACATCGCGAGCGGCAGCTTGTTCCCGCGGGTCCGTGAACTGCGCCATGTGGCGGCGAAGGTGGCGGCCGCGGTGGTGAAGACGGCCCGCGACCAGGGGCTTGGGAAGGTCATCAAGGACGAGGACATCGAAGCGGCGGTGAAGAACGCGATGTGGGAGCCCCGCTACGTTCCCTACGATCCGGCACCCTACGTGGTTTAGGGAGCTAGGAGCCTGCGCGGCAGAAGGGCTCCTGTCCACCAGACGGCGCTCCGTCCGGGTGTCGAAGGGACTACTGCAGGCCCCGCATCACCGCGTCGGCGATCTGCGGCCTCGCCTCGCGAATCTGGTTGTTTTCGCGGGTCGGGTGCACCCGATTGGTCAGGATGATGACGAAGACGCCGGTCTCGGGATCCATCCACATCGACGTACCCGTGAAGCCGGTGTGGCCGAAGGCGCGCTTCGACATCAGCGTTCCAGCGGATGAGTTCTCGCTCGGCGTGTCCCACCCGAGCGCCCGTGACGAATCAGGCACGGTCCCACGGGTGGTGAACTGCGTCAGAGTCTCCGGCGCGATGTAGCGCCGATTCTCGAAGACCCCACCGTTGAGCAGCATCGTCGCGAACCGCGCGAGGTCGGGAGCGGTGCCGAAAAGGCCGGCGTGCGGGGCCACGCCGCCGAGGCCGAAGGCGTTCTCGTCGTGAACCTCGCCCCAGACAAGTCGCTTGCGCCACTCGTTGTCGATCTCGGTGGGGGCGATGCGCGATTTCAGTCCTTCAGGCGGGTTGAAACCGGTGTCCCGCATCTTCAGGGGCTCGAAGATGCGCCGCTTGGCGAGCGTATTGAGGTCCGTTCCCGCCGAGCGCTCGAGGATCTCTCCGAGCATCATCACGCCGAGGTCGGTGTAGACCGACTTCGTCCCCGGCTCGTACTTGAGGTCCATGGGCAGGATGCGCTTGAGGTACTCGGGCATGGTCCGTGCCTCTTTGTAGAGCGGCGCCCACCAGTCGATTCCGGAGGAGTGGGTGAGGAGGTGGCGGATCGTGACTTGGTCCTTCTGTCCCCCGGAGAAGCTGGAGAAGAAGTCGCGCACCGGTTGATCGAGCTTGAGCGCCCCCTGATCGACGAGCATCATCGACAGGGTCGTGGTCGCGATCACTTTCGTGAGACTCGCCAGGTCGAACAACGTGTCGGTCGTCATCGGCCCGGCATCCGCCTCGTAGGTTCTGTGCCCGTAAGCCTTGAGGTGAACTAGAGAGCCTTCCCGGCCGACCGCGACGACCGCCCCGGGAAACGCCTTGCTCGCGATGAAGCGCTCCACCGTCGCGTCCACATCTTCGAAGGTCCCCGGCTTGAACCCCTTGGCTTCCGGTGCTTCAGTGGCGAGGGTCATGGGGCGATGAGGGATCTTAAGACCATGACCCACGGAGAAGAGATCGGGCAGGGTGACGGGCAGTTGCCCGGCGATGTCGAACTCGCCGAAGAGGGCGCCGATCGAGGCGCGCTGCGCGGCATCGACGCCGCCGTACGCCGCGAGATAGACCGGGATCTCCGGGGCCTGGCGCAGGAGATAGGGCGAGCCGAAAGCCAGCACGATCAGCGGGGGGCCGCCGCCGCCGGAGAGGCGAGAGAGCAAAGACGCGTGCGACCCCGCCATGCTCGCGGTTCCCTTGCTCGAGGTGACGCGGACAAAGGCGGAGACCACGACGTGCGTGAAGGCTCCGCTCCTCGCCTGGGCCACGATGTCGTCGGTCGCCTCGACGCTGACGTCGGGTCCGACATAGCGGTTCGTGGTCTTGACGTATCGCTGCCGGAACTCGGCCTCGGGTATCCCGGAGATGTTGTCGTTGCGGGCGTCGGAGGACATGATGAGATGGAGAATCCGGAGCGGCTTCTCCACTTGGAGCGGGAGCACGCCGCCCTCGTTCTTGACCACCGTGATCGAGGCGCGGGTGATGCGGTTCGCCTCCTGGATATCCTCAGGCCGGCCGACGTACTTTCCGATCTCCGCCTCATCGACATACCTGTTCTGATGGAGGCCGAGCGATTCCTTCGTCTTGAGCAGCCGAAGGACCGAGGCGTCGATCTGCGCCTCCGCGATCCGTCCCTCGCGGACCGCGCGGGCGATCTCGCGCACCGCGATCTTCGCGTCCTTCGGGAGCAGGACCAGATCGCATCCCGCGAGCACGGCGCGAACCGCGGCTTCGCCCGACCACGCGACATCGAGTCCGCTCATCTCCATGGCATCCGTCACGATCAGGCCCTGGTACTTCATGCGGTCGCGGATGAGCCCGGTGATGATCGGCCGGGACACACTCGCGGGATCGCCGGTCGGGTCGACCGAGGGCACGGCGATGTGCGCGACCATGACCGCGTCGACACCCTGCTTGAAGATCGCCTCGAAGGGGGGAAGTTCGATCTTGTCCAGCCGCGCGCGATCCGAGGCGATCACGGGCAGGGTCAGGTGCGAGTCCGCGGAGGTGTCGCCATGACCCGGGAAATGTTTCGCGGTGGACAGGATCGAGCCCTCGCGCGCGCCACGCACGTAGGCCGATGAGAGGCGGCCCACGAGGCCCGGATCCTCGCCGAAGGAGCGGATGTTGATGACGGGGTTGTCCGGATTGTTGTTGACGTCCGCGACGGGAGCGAACGCCCAGTGGATGCCGATGGCGCGGGCTTCGCGGCCGGTGACGAGACCCGCGAAGTAGGCCGCCTCTTCCGACCGCGTCGCCCCGATGGCCATCGCGTAGGGAATCGGAACCACGCCGCGCCGGACCCGGAACGCGAGACCGCGTTCGAGATCCGCGCCGACGAGCAATGGAACTTTCGCGCGACGCTGCAGGTCATTGAGGATCTTCGGCGCGGCGTACACGTCGGATTCGAAGATGGTGATCTGTCCGATCTTGAGGGTCTCGACTTCGGCGACGAGGGACTGGTATTCGGCCGACCTCGGATTGGTATAGATGCCGAAGGCGCGCACCCCGATCATCTGCGCCACCTTCTCTTCGAGAGTGAGACCCTTGAGGGTCTTCTCCGCCCATCCCGAAAGTGCGGCCTGGACGGCGCGGGGCGCCTCGCCCGGCTTCGACGGAGGCCCGATCGGGCGAAGACACGAGCCCGATGCGAGGGCCAGAGTCACGAAAATCGTGGATAGGCTCCACTGCCGCGAATGCCGAAACGCCATTTCCAGAGATGCTAGCAGTTGGGCGTCCGCCGGGGGCCACCCCGATCCCTTGTTGGCCTTGACGGTGGGATCTACCCCAGGATTCGCCGGGCCACCGCGGAAACGAGGGGCGGCACGTTGTCGGACTGGGCCAGTTCCCGAAGGTCCCCCGGGTTCATTTCGGCGATCAACGCGAGGGAGATGGGATGCGGCGTGGCCAGGCTCCGGACGATGGCTCGCCGAACCGGGTAACTCGTCGCCCACCGGTGCACCTGGAGAATCTCCGAAGCGATCTCGCGCGGCGCCTCCGGATTGTCGAGAAGTTCACAGAGGTCGCCGTCGCGAAGCCGCGCATTGTGCAGGCACGCGGCGCGCACCCGTGCGTCGGCGAAAAGAAGGAGGCGGCTCGCCACTCGTCTCGGTCCGATTCTCGACAGCGTGATCAGGTCGCCGAGGCGCATCACGGTGATCCCATCGAGCAGCAGGGCTTCCGCTTTCTGCCGAATCGCGGGCGCCAGTTCCGCGGCCACCGCGACGTCCGCAAGGTCCCGCCAGCTCAAGCCCGGCAGGGCCTGAAGGGCGGTGCGCACCGCGCTCGAGGGGGACCGGGCGATCGCGCCGAGGACGGTCTGTCGCGTCCCGAACTTCGACTTCTCCATGACGAAGGCGCTGACCGTCGCGGGAAGGCGGCCGCGCAGGGCGTGCCTCAAGTCGAGATCGGTGATCGCATCGTCCGCGAGCAGGCGGGACAGACGGTCGAGGTCATCCGCGCATTCCGACAACGCTCGCCGGAGATCCCCCTTCGCGTCGCCGGCGTCGTTCATCGATACGCCGGGGACTGGCTAGGGTCTCGGGATGCGCGGCCCCGGGCGGCCCAGCTGCCGCGGCTGCGGCAGACTGAGACTGGGATCACCGAAGAACATGAATCCATCCACCGCGTCCTGGTTCAGAGGATCCGCGGCGAGCGCTTCCACCTTGGCCTGGCGGATGATCTCGCCCAGTGACAGACCCTCGGTGTAGAGGCGCTCGTAGACCCGCTCATACACGGTGCGCTGGTGCGCGGGTGAACTGATGCCCACGGGACCAAAGCTCGCGAGGGATCCGGTGCCGGGCGCCAGGAACAGAGCCTCGTTCACCGAAGGACCGTAGTAGTTCTGGTAGTACTGGGACTGGCAGGCCCAGGCGAGGAGAACCATCGGAGACATCGCAGCCGGAAGGTCGGGCACGTCGTCGGCGCTGAACAGAGCCTCGTCGGTCCAGATCTCCGGTCCGCCGTGGCCGAAGTAGTGAGTGATGGTGGTGCCGGCCTGCCAGGTTCCGAACATCGCGGAACGAGCCGTGCCGATGCCGCCGCCGACATCGGCGAGGATGGACGTGGCGGTCGATGGCAGTTTCTCCGACATCTCTCGCGCGCTGTCGCCGAAGTGGATGTCGCGACCGCCTGAGTTGTCGCTCACAAAAACATGGACGTTGCCGGAAGCCGCGAGTGTCGCGGACTGGGTTTCGATCTTGTCGACGACCGCGACCGCTTCCGCCAGTGTGGTCACGGGCAACCGGCCGATGGCGAGTTCGGGCGCGCCGTCCCCATTGAGGTCGGCATAGGCGTTCTCGTTGGGAATGCGCGACGATCCGTCTTGCCCCATGATGGAGGGCACGAACGTGGGATTTCCGCCGCCCAGATAGTTCCGCGGATCGAGTGAGTCGTCGCCGAAGAGGACGACGTATTGCAGGCCCGGAGAGAGGGTCGCGGTATGGCGAATCATCGCGGCGATCGCCTGCGGCTCCGCGACGCCGCCCGAGAAGAGGTCGTAGGCGGCCTCCACGTCCACCACCGCGGCGCGAATCCGTTCCGCCCGCTTGAGCGCGGCCAGACGATCGGCCTGGGGCCGGAACGCGGTGTGGGTGAGGATGAGATAACGGATTCCCGCAGGTTCGGGGATCGTGGGTAGGAACGGTCTCACGTTCGTGACGACCGCGGTGCTGGGCGCCGCGGACGTCGGGGCGGCGATCTCCAGATAGTCGATGTAGGCGTACCCGGCGGGCGCCGAGGTCCCGTTGGGGTTTTGGGCGAGATGCACGAGGGTCAGCTTGTTGGCCGTCGCCTTGAGGGCACTGGTGGTGACCGAACCCTCGAGCAGAGCTTTGGTCTTGCCGAAGAACGTGACTGTGCCAACCGTCTGGCCGTTGATCTGCGCGGTGACGGTGTGGTGGTGGTCGCTCATCCCGACCAGGCGGATTCTGACCGCGACCGGGGCGGGACTCGCCACCACGTTGGGAAGATCGAAGTCGCCGAGCGCCGGATCCCACCAGGGGTACGGCCAGGTCGATCCAAAACTGGGGCTCATCAGATCCCACTGCCATGGATCCGACTGCGCCGGCACCGAGGCCGCGTAGATCGAATTGCGCTCGATCCGGGTGAATCCAGGCTCGTCCGGGTCGGAAGATCGCGTCAGGGGCACCGAAGGCGGATAAGCGTCCGCAGTGCCGTCCCAGGTGAGAACGTAGGCCGCCTTATCCGTGTAGTCGGTCGAAATCGGCCGCGCGGTGAAGATCAAGGACACCACGCCTTCGCTGGTCCCAAGAGCGACGGGAACGGGTTCTCCATTGCGACGAAGGCTCAGTGTCTCTTCGGCAGGGGCGGGTACTGGAAGTCCCGCGGACTGCAGAACCGTAAGAGGAACCGCGGTTTCGCCTTGACCCACAACCTCGATCACGAGGCCTCGGGGCGCGGTCACAGGAGAGAGGCCCCTGAAGCGGTTCAGAGCGGCGCGTCGGCGTTGCTTGACCGTGGTATCGGCGGCGCCCGGGACTCGCGCCAGGGACTGCCGCGAAACCCGAGCGGGTCCGGGAGGCACGCCGAAGGCATTCATCTGCGCCTCGACACGATCGAGGCCGCGCTTCAACCGCGTGTTTGCGATGGAGTAAGGACCGTAGACGAATACGTTGCCCGTTGTCTCGGTCTCTTCGATAAGCAGGTAGGGACCCTTGATCGCCGCGGTCTCGACGCGGTAGAGAATCGGCAGGAGGGAATCGGGAGCCGGCGAAACCACGGGCTTGGCGTTGAGAAGAGTCCGTTCCCCCTCAAGCGATCTCTCGGCGGTCTCGTAAAGATTGAAGAAGGCGGTGTTCGCCTGGGTGCCGGTGACGAACTCGATGACTCCCGCGGGGTCCACGCGTAGACCGCGGATGGAGGCGCGAGAGAGCGCAGCGATGATCCACTGCGCGGTGATGCTGTCTTTCTCCGAAGTGGAAAGCGAGGTCGCGGTGACCGTGGCATATTCCTTCCAGATCGCCTGCGCCGGATCGATCGCACGAACCACCTGATAGTTGAGGGCGCCGTTTGCAGGCACCTGAAGATCGGGGAGTCCGTTGGCGTTGGTGTTGAACGCCGGGTTGATGGTGTCCCAGACCCCATCACCATTGGCATCGGTGGCGACGAGGGTATCGAGAATGCCATCGGCATTCCCGTCGACGCCCACCCGCAACTCGGTGGGATGGTTCAGTCCATCGACGCCGAAAAGAGATGAGGGAGTCAGGCTGAAGTCATACTCGTCGAGCGTCCCGCTCAGGTTGTACAGCGTGCCCGGGAAGATCGTGGTCTCTCCCGCCGCGGCCATCCGCGTGCCGCCGCCCGCGAGGTCGTGCGTGGTGGCGGCGAGGATGGTGGTGGTATCGGTCACCGCGTCGACGAGAACCGGATTCGTCCGCGACCGCGCGGTCAGATGAGCGACTTCCGTCGTGCCCGCCGGCGTGAGATTCGGAGCGGTGGTGACCACGAACAGGATCTGCGAACCGCCGTTGGGCAATTGTGCGGTGTTAGTGATCGCGAGATCCACTCCCGGGGTGTAGACGCCGTCGCCGTTAGTATCGGCGCGGATGGTGGTGGGCCAGCCCGCGGTGACGTCAACGGTGAGATCGAAGGTGTCCGCGGCGCCGGTGTTGTTGAAGATCCGGTGGGTATAGGCGACGGTCTGACCCGCAGTCACGACGCCTGAATGGTCGGGCAGGAGGACGACGGGGCCAAACGTCGAAGCGGGCAGGACCGTGACCTCATTCGTTCCCACCGCACTCACTCCCGCGGCGAGCGCGGAGACGGCGGTGAGCTCCACGGTGTTCTGCGCGCCCGCTCCCGTGCCGAAGGGCACGGTCGCACGAATGATGTAGTTGCGTGTGGCGCCCGGGGCAAGGCTGCCCGTGCTGACCGTGATGCCGCCATCCCATACACCGTCGCCGTTGGTGTCGGTCGCGAGAACCGCTCCCGTGGCCGGATCGAGAAGTTCGAGCTTCCAGTTCGCAAGCTCGCTGTCCAGGGTCACGCTGAAGGAGTCCGACCCGGTGCCGCGGTTGGTGACGCCCTGAGTGAACAGGATCGGAGTGCCGAAGACCGTTGGTGGAACCGCAGCGAAACCGGCGTTATTGGGTTCGACGGTCACGCCGGGCTGCACCACGTTGTCGGTGGCGGTCGCGGTGCGCCGCGACGGCTGCTGGGTTGTGGTAATCCCGGCGGTGTTGGAGATCTGGGTTACCGCGAGCGAGAGAGGATTGTTCACCGTGACCTGGAAGGTCAGGACGATCGACCCGCCGGTCGGAAGGGTGAAGCCGGCAGCGGGGTCGACGACGTTCGCATTCACGCTGGGCTGGGTGCAAGCGTTCGCAGCCGGCGGATAGACCAGGCCGCAAACGATCGACTGCGAGACGCCGCTGAAGTTGATGCCCTGAACCCAGGCCGGGAAATCGGATCCGGAGCGACGACGCGCCAGCTCGATGTTCGCGTTGGACGTGTAGCGGGCCGAGAAGATCGAGCGGGGGTAGTTGTCGCCGGTGTCGCTGTTCCCGTTGTAAACGAGGGCCATCCGGTTCGCGGCAGCCGCATTTGTCGCCACATTCACCGTGAGCGCTCCATTGTCGCCGTCGGCCTTGAAATCCCAGTCGGTCGCGAGCCCGGGATGGCTCATGACGTAGACATCGAAGTTGACGGTGACGTTGTCCTCCGGTTCCTCGGTGCCTACCGCGACCAGGGTTTCATTCGCGTTCTGCGCGACCCCGTTTCCGAGCGTGATAACCGCGGCCTCGGCCGACTCCCCGGTATCGGGGTCGCTCGTGAAGCCGGTGCCCCAGACCCAGGTGTTGGCCCGAGCGACCGACGTGATAGCGGCGGTGTTGTACTCACCCGCCGCATTCACGCCGTTGCCGCCGTTGGCGCCGGTCACGTTGACCCTCTGCACCGACCACTGCGCCCCCCACTCCACCACCATCACGGTGCTGGTCGTGACGCTTCCCGTATCGCTGGTGTTGCGGGTCCAGTTGATCGTGTTCGTTCCGGAAGGCGAGAGCCGCACATGACAGACCTCGTGATCGAGGCCGGTCGTGTCTGCGGTGTTGCAGCCGGCCCCGTTCGCGGCGCCAAAGAGAACCACGCGGCCAACCGTCGTCCAGTTGACCGCGGATGTGTCGGTGGAGCCATTCGACCCGGTGTGAACCACGCGCTCGACGCTCCGAAGGCGAAAGCCGCTGGTGGCGCAGTCGCGCAGACACTCCACAACCGTGACGATGCCCGACCAATTCGTCTGATCGCCATTTCGGGTGAAGGCCAGCTGGTTCGCCGCGATGCCTCCGACGAAGTCCCCCGTGCCAAAGGTGTCGTTGGTGAGAGCCAGGTAGTTCTCGTCGGGGCTGGTGTCGTTGCCCGCGTCCTGGTCTGAGCCCTGAACGATCACGAAATAGTCGGCGGCGAGGTTCTGATTGAGAGTCAGATTGCCTGTCGTGGCCGTGATGGTGAGCGGGTATTCGGTGACCCGGAACACCCCCGGGATGGTCACGAGCGCGCTTCCTCCCACGTAGGTCGTGTTCGCGGGGATGACGTCGTCGATGG
>CAZBTT010000034.1:0-18655 GCA_964494295.1 uncultured Acidobacteriota bacterium | reverse complement strand
CGATGATTACCTCAGCCGCTACCAGACCACGGGGGAACGTCGCATCATCGGCCTCGGCCGCATCATCGTCGGTCAGCGCAAGGACGGCTCCACCTTCCCGATGGAACTGGCGGTCGGCGAGGCGCGGATCGGAACCGGCCGCTTCTTCACCGGATTCGTCCGGGACCTGACCGAACGGCGGGCGCAGGAGCGGCGGCTTCAGGAGTTGCAGTCCGAGTTGGTCCATGTCTCCCGGCTCACCGCCATGGGGGAGATCGCCACCGCCCTCGCTCACGAGCTGAATCAGGCCCTGTCCGCCATCGCCTCCTACACCATGGGGTCAACGACCCTGCTCGCCTCGCCGAAGCCGGAGCTGGACAAGGTGCGGAACGCCTTGTCCGCCGCCGGAGATCAAGCCCTGCGGGCCGGCGACATCATCAAGCGCCTGCGGGAGTTCGTCGCCAAGGGCGAGACCGAGCATGTGCTGGCGGACCCCGTGAAACTCATGGAGGAGGCGAGCGCCCTCGCCCTCGTGGGCGCCAAGGACCAGGGGATGCGGGTCGATCTCGCCTTTGACCGGAACACCGGCCCCGTCATCGTCGACAAGGTGCAGGTCCAGCAGGTCGCCCTAAACCTGATCCGCAACGCGATCGACGCCATGGGGGATGCGCCGAAAAGAGCGCTCCATATCGCCGTGGCGGAGGACGACGGCGATATGGTCCGCTTCACGGTCTCCGACACAGGGCCGGGCGTTCCGGAGACTGTTCTTGAGCGGCTGTTCCAGCCCCTTGTGACCACCAAGCCGGACGGCATGGGCATCAGCCTGTCGATCCGCCTCTTCGCCAACATGCTCGCCGGCCACATGATGATCACCGCGCTGCTGATGCTGGTTCCGGTGATGGCCCAGACGTCTTTTGGGTTCGGCGTGGCTATGATCCCCGTGTCCCTCGGGATGGCCCTCTTCATCATGTGCCTCGAGGTCCTGGTGGCCTTCATCCAGGCTTATGTGTTCACTCTGTTCTCCGCCATCTTCATCGGGATGTACGCGCATCCCTCGCACTAGAATCCGTTCCACAAAAAAAACAGAAAACGTCTTCACCCAGGAGCTAGAAAAAAATGGATAACCCCGTAGGCTACGCCTATCTCGCGGCCGGCATCGGCAGCGGTCTCGCCATCATCGGCGGCGGTCTTGGCATCGGCAAGCTGGCCGCTTCGGCCATGGAAGGCATCGCCCGCCAGCCCAACGCGGCCGGTGATGTGCGCGGCGCCATGATCGTGGCCGCCGGCCTGATCGAAGGCGCTACTCTCTTTGCGCTCGTCATCGCGATCATCCTCGCGAACAAGTAGCCCCAAAAACCGTGTTCGCGAAATTGGCCGCACTCCCCCTGCTCGCCGGGGGGCTGACGGACATCAACTGGATGTTGTCGTTGTTCACGATCATCCTCTTCCTGATGTTCGTCGGCGTCCTCTCGAAGTTCGCGTGGGGGCCGCTCCTCAAGGCCATCGACGAACGCGAGAAGTCGATCCGGGAAGCTCTCGAGGGATCTCAAAAGGCCAACGCGGAAGCCGCGGCCCTGCTCGCTCAGCATAAGGATCTGGTCCGCCAGATCGGCGCCGAGCGGGAAGAGATCATCAAGAAGGCCACCAAGGAGGCCGAGGAGTTCAAGGTCGACCTGATGGCGAAAGCGCGCACGGAGGGCGACGACATCGTCCGCCGGGCGAAAGAGCAGATCGCGCGGGAGACGTCGGTGGCGCTCGCCAAGCTGCGGGAAGAAGTGGCGGATCTCGCCATCCTGGGTGCGTCGAAGATCGTGGCCTCATCCATGAGTCCCGAGGCCCAGAAGAAGCTGGTTTCCGAGTTCGTCGACACCCTTCCGAAGGTCAAGAACTGAACATGCCAAAGAGCGAAGTCGCCCAGATGTTCGAGACCCTGCCCCAGATGTTCGTCAAGGGCAGCGTGAAGACACCACGGACTTTCTATTTCTCCCTCGACGACGTGGAGAAGTGGACGGTTTCGATCAGCGCCGACGCGTGCTCGGTAAAGGCTGGGAAGACGGACGACGCGGATTGCTTCTTCAAGTCGACGTCGAAGATATTCCTGGATGTCTGGACCGGGAAGAAGACACCCTCCGCAACGGACTTCATCACCGGAGCGATCAAAAGCAACAATCCGATGATGCTGAAGGAGTTCATGGGAGCGTTCAAACACCCCGCCTAATGCAGTCCCGCGAGGTGCAGAAGTTTGGCGCCCAGAAGCGAGAGTGCGACGCCCGCGAAGACCGCGAAGGCCATGCGTGGACCGCGGATCGAGTTCACTTCGGGGATGAGGTCGGAGGCCGCGACATAGAGCGTGACGCCCGTAGAAAGCGGTAGAGCCACGCCCACCCACGCCGGATTGACCAGGGAAAGCGCGCCGATGAGTGTGGCGGCGGCGAGGACGAGCGAAGCGCGCAGTGCGCCTCGGCGGCCCTGCCCGGACGCGACGGCGATCGACGCAACCGTGAAGCCTTCGGGGAGTTTGTGGAGCAGGATGGCCACGAAGACCAAAACCCCCAGGGACTGCGAGACCGCGAGTCCAGAGGCGATGGAGAGGCCGTCGAAGAACGCATGAACGGAGAGCCCGGCGAGCGCCGTCCAGTGAGCGCCCGGCTTCTCCATCACGTGAGAGTGGGTCTCCTCACCGAAGTGGAAATGTGGAGCCACGGTGTGTTCGAAGAAGTGGACGAGAAAGTAGCCTGCGAGGATAAGCAGCGGTCCCCGTTCGGAGTTCGCGACCGCAACTGGAAGCATGTGAACGAGGGTCGTCGCCAGCATGAAGCCGGCGCCGAGGGCCACGAAATAGCGCAGGATGAGGTCGTTCCAGTGTCGTCTGGAAACGAGGATGAGCCCCCCCGCGACGTTGGCGATGGCGGCGATAAGACCGAACAGCAGCGGTGAAACCGCCACGTTCATCGCTTAGGTGGTCTCTCGGAAGCGTTCGACCAGATGGACAAGCGTCTTGACGCCAAAACCGAGCGCACCCGCCTCGTAGTAGCGCCACTCGCGGTCCTTGAACATCGGACCCGCGATGTCGAGGTGGGCCCACGCGACACCTTCGGGCACGAACTCGCGCAGGAAGAGGGCGGCCGTGATAGCGCCGGCGACGCCGCCCGAGGCGATGTTGTTGATGTCCGCGTAGGGCGTCTTCAGAGAGTCCCGATACTCCTCGACGAGCGGCAACTCCCAGTACGCCTCCCCATGGCTTTCGCCTGCGGCGATGACACGGCGAATCAGGTCGCGGTTGGTCCCGAGCACGCCAGCTACCGAAGGGCCGAGGGCGCGCACGACGGCGCCGGTGAGTGTCGCGATATCGATCACGTGGGAAGCGCCCTCTTCACCCGCGCGGGCGAGACCATCCGAAAGAACGAGCCGGCCCTCGGCGTCCGTGTTATCGACCATCACACTCTTCCCGTTCCGGGCGACGAAGATGTCGCCAGGACGGTTGGCCTGATTGCCCGGCATGTTCTCCGCGCAGCACAGGATGCCGATGACGCGGACGCTCGGCTGCAGTTTCGCGATGGTCCGCATGGCGGCAAGCACGGCGGCAGCGCCCGCCATGTCGCCTTTCATTTCCCACATCTTGTCGGCGGGCTTGATCGAGATGCCGCCTGAGTCGAAAGTGAGACCCTTGCCGACCAGGGCGATGGTCTCCGCGGAACTCTGCCGCGGAATGTGCCGAAGAATGACCATCCGCGGCGGCGTGGCGCTGCCGGCGCCCACGTGAAGAAGACCGCGATAACCCTTGGCCTTGAGCGCGGTCTCGTCGAGAACCTCGCATTGAAGGCCGGTCTCGAGGGCAATCTGCTGCGCCCGTTCCGCTAGGACCACAGGGTTCACGATGTTCGCGGGTTCGTTGATCAGGTCGCGCGCGACGTTGACGTTCTCGGAAACCCACGCGTAGCGGGCCTTGCGCGCCTCGGCATCGGCCTGGTGGTCGGGATGAACCACGATCTCGAGCGACAACTTCTCCTTGAAGAAGCGTTCCTTTTCCAGGCGGTGGCGGTCGAAGGTGTACGCGCCGAGGACCGCGCCTTCGACGGCCTTGCCCACGAGGGGCGCGGCATCTGGATGGTTGCAGAAGACGGCCACGCGAGGCAGGCCGAGGTCGCGGGCGAGGCGGATGGCGCGCGCCACCACCGTCTTGAGGGTCTCCCAGGTGTTAAGGCCGCGGATGTGGCTTGAGGAGAAGACGACGATGTTGCGATCGCCCGCTTTCTGGATGAGTTCGCGAGTCAACGAGCGTGCCCGGAAACGCGCGCCCGCATCGTCCACCACCGCGGCGATCTCGGGATCGTCGATCATGTGGATGTTTTCTTTCTCATCGACGAGAAAGACCAGAAGGTCGGCCGACACTTTCGAAGCCGGGCCCGAAAAAAGTCCAATATTCATGCGTTCCTCAAAGAAGCAAAGTGAGGCGTAGTTTAGGAAATCGGGGTGGGGAAAACCGAAATCTCAGGAAACGGACGCCGGTGGGCCCGGATCGAAGGGCAGGGCGCTCAGCCGGACGAGATCCGAGCCAAACGGGGCGCGAGCGATGCCGGTCTCGCAGACGATCGCGGCGATCAGCGCGGCGGGGGTCACATCGAAGGCGGGATTTCGAACGTCGACGCCCAGCGGCGCCATTCGGACGCCGCCCAGATTCAGGACCTCCTCGGGGTCGCGCTCCTCGATGGTGACGCGATCGCCCGACGGTGTGGCCAGATCGAAAGTGGAGCGGGGCGCGGCGACGAAGAACGGAATCCTGTGTTCGCGGGCCAGGACCGCCACGGTGTACGTGCCGATCTTGTTGATCACATCCCCATTCGCAGTGATGCGATCCGCGCCCACGACCACGCAGTTGATTTCCCCCCGGGCCATCAGTGCACCGGCCATCGAATCGGTGATCAGGGTCGTGGGAATGCCCTCTTTGACGAGCTCCCACGCGGTGAGGCGCGCGCCCTGGAGGACCGGACGGGTTTCGTCCGCGAACACGCGTGTCACCTTGCCCTGACGGTGCGCGGAGCGGATGACGCCGAGCGCCGTGCCGTAGCCGGCGGTGGCAAGGGCGCCGGCGTTGCAGTGGGTGAGAACGCGGGCATGTGCTGGGAACAAAGCCGCGCCAAACTCGCTCAAGGCGCGACAGGAAGCCACATCATCGTTGAGGATCTTCGTTGCCGCCGCGATCAAGGCGTCCACGACGGCGCCGGCGGAACTCGCGAACACTTTGGCGCGGGCGTCACGCATCTGCTCGAGCGCCCAGAACAGGTTGACCGCGGTAGGCCGGCTCCGCGCGAGGATCTCGTGCGCGGCGTCGAGCGCAGGATCGAGCGGCGCTCCTGCTTCGTTCGCCCGTTTCGCGGCAAGGGCGACTCCAAAGGCGGCGGCGACACCGATCGCGGGCGCACCCCGGACCACGAGGGTTTGAATGGCACGCGCGGTTTCATCCGCGGTGCGACAAAGCTCGTAGCGAACCTCGCCGGGCAGAGCGCGCTGATCGAGCAGCCGCAGCGCGTCTCCGTCGAAGGTCATCGTGGCCCAAGACAAGGCTGGCGCGCTCTCCGGCACAGTCATTCCATTCCTATCTTCCGCACATCGTCCCGGTGCGCAAAACCGCGGGCACCAGACGCATCCTGGATCCTGACGTAGTCGCCCTCGAAAGCCAGAAGCGGCACCGCCTCGCCCTCACGAAGATTGGCGAGGGCGACGGCGTCGTCGCGAGGGATGTCGAGAAGCGGCGCGTCCTTCTGGATGACAACCCCTCGTGGCTCGCGCCACGCTCCCCCGAAGAAGGGCAGAGCAAGGAGAAGGCCAGCGAGTAACGCCGTGCGGCTGAGCGTGGTTCGCGGCTTTTTTCCGAAGAGGGCTCCGAGGGATATCACCAGGAAGACCATCGCAGCCAGGTCGAGACGGAAGCGTCTCGCCTGAACGCGCAGGTCGCCGAGGAGCCCCAGTGAAACCTCGGAAGGATCGAGGCCGAGTTCGGCGCGGAGCCTCTCGATTTCACGACTGAGACTCGAGTCCGCGGGGGCCAGTTCGCGCGCGCGGAGGATGGCCCAGAGCGCTTCCCCCTTCTTCCCTGCGGCGGCAGCGGTCTGGGCCCAATTCCAGTAGAGCGATGGCGCCCGGACTCCCTGTTTCTCGAGTTCCGCATAGGCGCCGAGTGCTGCGTCCCACTGGCTGCGGGCCGCGCTTTCGTTGCCTCGTCTGAAGACCGCGGTGGGCGCCTCTCCCGAAGCCTGGGCCTGCGCTTCCGCCATGGGTATCCATAGGAGCAACGCCAGAAGAAGCATGCCGAGTCTCACGAGAGCGCCTCCAGAATCGCGGTGGCTCGCTCGCGGACTTCCTTGAGCTTCGCTTCGTAGGTGCCGAGTTGGGGGGCGAAGCGGAGAAACTCAAGATCGTCGGCGAGGCTTCGCAGACGGTCCCCGAGATCGTCCGCGGGCCACTCAGCGCGAGGACCGAACACTGAATCGATCGCGCCCTGAATCCTCGTCGCCGCGCGTTCTTTGGTCCCCTGAATGAGGCTCTCATCCCGCAGTTCCCGGAGTGCGGCTTGAATCGCGCTCTTGTTTCGTCCGTGGGCGACCACCGATGTGGGCCTTCGCCTCCAAACGTACGCCTGCGCTCCGAGCGTGAGCAAGGCGAGGCCGATGGCCATGGGGGCGAGATCCCTCTGCGGTTCGTCGAGATCCGCGCGTAAAGCGATAGACCCGGTGGGCTTTTTCGGGGCCCCGGACGATGGGGTCGCCGCCGCGTCGGTGACGACGAAGGCAATGGCGTCGGTGACGCCGGTCTTCATCGCCTGCGCTTGAGGATCGAAGTAGGGAAAGGAGATGGAGGGAATCTCGTGGGATCCCACCTTGTCGGGGACGATCACGAACTCCCAGGTCTTGCTGCCCTCGATCCCCTGGCGGGTGGTCTTGAGATCCGAAACGACCCGCGGCGGAAAGACGCGCACTCCATCGATGGCGAGGCTCGGTGCGGCGTCGATCCACTTGAGATTGCCGCGCCCCTTCACCTGGAAACGGAATGTGAGCGCATCGCCCAGGACCACGCTCGTCCGATCGGCCGAGGCAAAAACCTGATACGTGCCCACCGCCGCTTCCGCGGGAACGCCATCGGGCAGCGGATCGACTTTGACCTTGAGGACCCGGGTGCTTCGCTCGATGGGCGCCGCGATACCGAAGGCCCCGCCGGAAGGGACCAGGCGGAGGCGCGCCTCGGGGATTTCAAGAAGGCCGGTTCTAGTCGGAAACAGGACACGTTCGAGGACGGGATAGCGGAGATACGGCTCGCCCTGCACGGCGGTGTTCTCGCCCGAGGAGTCGTTGCGCGAGCGTTCCACTTCCTCGGCCCAGAATCCAGGATATTTGGGCGCTTCGGCGAACTCGACGCCGGTGAGCGAGATCTGCGTATAGACGTAGTACGTCACGAGAATCGGCTCGCCCACCCTCGCCGCAGGGCGGGAGAGCGTCGCCTCCACGAAGAGTTTTCCCTGGTTCGCCGGCTGTCGCCTTTGCGGCCGCCCGAAAATCTCCTCGAAGGGGTCGCGCCCGCCGAAGGGGTCGCCTGCGAATGGATCCCGGGGCTGCGCGGGCCGGATCGCGCCTTGAACCACATCGATCGTAATCGCGGCGGTGGGCGGATAGCCCTGCACCGATACCGGGCCGATTTCCGCGGTGCCCGTCTTCTCGGGCTTCAGGACGAGGGAAAGGCTCTTCTGTCTCGACATGGCGCCGTTGACGAAAGAGATCTGGGTGGAGGTGGACGGGCCGCCCACGACCCGAAGGTTCCGGAGCGAAGGCATCGCGACATCGAGGCTGGCGGCCTCGCCTTCCATGACGATGGAAAGTGTGACCACGTCGTCGACGCCCATCTTGCGTGCGTCCACGTCCGTGCGGACAGAGCCTTGCTGAGCCTCCAAGACGGCGGCCAACAGGACGAGCAGCAATGCGGGCATCACCAGTCTTTGCCCTTGCGTCTCTTCGCGCGCTCTGCCTCGAGCTTCTTCTTCTGTTCGGTCTTTTCGTTCTGCTCGAGCGCCTTCAGGAGCTGCATCGCGCGGTCCTTGGACATTCCGGTTTCCTTCTGGAACCGCTCGTTCTCGCGCTCTTTCTCGGACTTTTGAGGTTCCTTTTTCTCGTCCGGTTTGGACGGCTGTTTCTGGGGCTGCTCCTTGTCCTTGTCCTGCTGATCCTTCTGCTGGTCCTGCTTGTCTTTTTCCTGGTCTTTCTTCTGCTGCTCCATCTGCCGCAAGGCGATCTCGAGATTGCGGCGCGCTCTTGGATCGTCGGGACGAATCCGCAACGAATCCCGGTACGCCGCGATGGCGCCTGGAAGTTGTTGGGTGGCAAGAAGCGTGTTCCCCAGGTTGTAGTGGCTCTCGAAGGAAAGTTCGTTTTTCTCGCGCGACAACGACGTGAAGGTTTCGGTAGCTTCCTGGGCCTTGCCCGCCTTGGCCTGAGCCACGGCTTCGTTGAACCGGGTCGTCGCGGAATCCGGCCGGGCCGCCCGCGCTTTCTCGAAGGCAGCCAGGGCGCTTGCCGCATCCCCCGCCTCATACGCCTTGAGACCCTTGTTGGTCTCACGCGAGGGCCGAGCGAGTATCTCGTCCTTGATATCCGCGTGCGTCGGGCTCGCCAGCAGCAGAAGGGGCGCCAGAGCCAGCTGGACGCGCCGGCGTCTCAGGTATTCCCATGCGGTCGGTCCGAACAAACCGAGGAGGAACGAGAAGAGGGAGAGACCCAGGGGAATCTGGAAGCGCTCTTTCTTCCGGAACGAGAACTCGCTCGCGGTCTGACGATTTTCCATCGCCTCGATGGCCGAGGCGATGGGAGAGAGCGACGTGTTGTTCGTGGCCACCTGGGTGAATTTGCCTCCGGTGGACTGCGCGAGCCGAATCAGGTTCTCGGTGTTGATCTTTGAAATGACCGGTTCCCCGTTTTCGAGCTTGTACCCACTCCGGTTTCCCGAGGTGTCCGTGTCCGGCACCGGACCACCCTGGCTCGACCCCACACCCACCGTGTGAATGATGACGCCCGCTTTCCTGGCCGCCTCTATCACTCCTTCCATGCTCTCCTCGAGATCCTCCCCGTCGGATACCAGGACGATGACCTTGTTGGCCCGGCTCGGATCCACGAATGTGGCGATTCCGGCCTCGATACCGGAAAGGAGGTTGGATCCGGGTGTTGGAACAAAACCCGGCTCCAACGTTTCGAGAAAAAGGGCGACGGCGTCGGCATCGAGGGTCAGGGGCACGAGCGGATAGCCCTCGCCCTCAAAAGCTACCAGCGAAAAGCGGTCGCCCGCGAGTCTCGACATCAGGGCGGAGAGAGACTGCCGGGCCAGAAAGAAGCGATTGGGTGAAACATCCTCGACCGACATCGAAAGAGACGTGTCGAGAACGAGGGCCACGTCGACACCCATGCGCTCCACCCGCTCCCTGACGATCCCCCACTGGGGTCGGGCCATCGCGAAAACGAGGAGGACCGCGCCCGCGATCAGGCAGATGCCTCTCAGCATCTGGGCGGACGCGGGGAACCTTCGGCCGATCCGCTCGAACATGGACGCCGTGATCATTGTCTCCATGCGCTCGCGGTCGGTACGAACGACACGCGCGCCAATCCACGCAAAGAGGGGGATCAGGAGAAGGGCCAGAAGCCAGAGAGGTGAGGCCAGAGTCATGATTTCACACGGGCAGGACGCGCAGGCCCCGGGTCCACAGGAAGCCCGCGAGGACGAGCAGCCCGGCAGACGCGGTCAGAAACGGGGGGAACAATTCCTGAAAACGACGAAAGGAAACGCTCTTGAGCCGTGTGGTTTCGAGCGCATCGATCCGGGCGAAGATGTCGCGGAAGCTCGATTCGTCCGTGGCCGAAAAGAAGGCTCCGCCCGTCTTTTCCGCAATCCGTTTGAGAAGGTCCTCGTCGATTGGAACTTCCATGTTCACGGTGCGGGAGACCACGCGGCCGGTGAAAGGATCCTGGGCCCGGACGGGTACAGGAGCAATCCCGCCCTTGCCCACGCCAACCGTGTAGATCTTCACTTCCATCGCCTTGGCGATGTCGGTGGCGGTGTCGGGGTCGATTTCGCCACTGTTGTTGGCGCCGTCGGTCACGAGGACCACGACCTTGGTCTTCGACTCGGATTTGCTGAGCCGGGAAAGTGCGGTGGCGAGGCCGGAGCCGATCGCGGTGCCATCCGGCAGGCGGTCGAGGGCCACGTCCTCGAGCTGACGGAGCAGCAGCGCCTGATCGGTGGTGGCGGGTGATTGCGTGATCGCCCGGCCGGCAAAGATCACGAGGCCAAGCCGATCGCGAGTGCGCCTGCGGATGAAATCCGCCACCACCGACTTCGCCACCGCGAGGCGATTGTCCGGCTGAAAGTCCTGGGCGGCCATCGAGCCCGAGACATCGAGGGCGACCACGATATCGACGCCTTCCGTGGTCAACTGATCGCGCCCGAGACCCTTCTGCGGCCGGGCCAGGGCTATCACTATCAACGACAAGGCGATCGTGGTGAGCCACATGGGCAGGGTGCGGAACTTCGCGCGCAGGGTTGGCGAAAGACCCTTGGCGAGCGAGGTCCGCGGGAGGCTGAGCGTCGGCTGGACAGTCTCGAGACGACGGGCAAACCACATCAGAAGAAAGGGAACAGGCAGGAAGAGCAGCGCCCACGGAGCCTGGAACTGAAGACCGGCGAAGGACATCAGGCGGTCTTCCTTCGATCCGGTTCGCGGGAGCGCAGCTCCAGATCGGCTCGACGCAGACGGTCGATTCGGCCGACGATGTCCCGCACAAATTGAATCTGGCGTTCCGCATTCGACGCATCCGAGGAGCCGCCAAATTTGACCAGGTCGGCGGACGCGACCAGGTCACGCAACGCCACCGCATGGGGTGCGGTCCATGCGTGGTTCTTGACGAAGCCCAGGGTCTCCGTCGAAGTCATCTCGAGGACGGGGGCTTCGAGTCGCCGCTCGAGATATTGCTTCAGGATTTGGACGATCTGGATATAGAAGGTCTTCGGGTCCTGCCTCGCCCTCCCCGCGACGAGCCTGTCCAGGGCGGACATGGCTTCTTCTTCGGGGGTTATCGCCGGTGTGACCTTCGGATCTTCGAGCTTCCTTGGAAAACGGAGGCGCCGAGCGAGGAGAACCAGGCCGGCGAGAACGATGAGCGTGGCGAGTCCCGCTACGATCCAGAAGGCACGCGAAACCAGGACGGGCACGGGGGGAGCGAAATCGGCGGGAGCGGGGTTCTGTTCATTCGGATCGAGCGTAGAGACGACGTTCAGAAGGACGGGAGCGCTTTTGACCGACCCCTTGCTGCCGTCCGGGGAGGTGTACTGAATCTCGATCTCGGGGATCCGACCGTCCTTCCCCATCGCGAAGACCTGCGCGTTGTAGACCCCGACGCCATCCGCAGTTGGGGGCTGCGACTGGATCAGCTCAACCGACCCATCACTGATCTCTTTGGGGAAATCGTAGGTGGCGCCCCTCGGGCCTTTGAGCTCCACCGTGACCTCGAACTTCTCGCCGATCGACACGTTCGTCGTTCTCGGACGAACCTCGATGGTGGGCGCGGGGGCGCTCGCCTGTGCGAGGGCGAGGTAGAACAAAACACCGAGGACGCCCTTCACCGCCGCCTCTCTCTTCCTTTGAAGAAGCCCTGAAGCGGCCGGTCGTACGGCTCCGACGTGGCGAGAGCCAGAGAGTCGACGCCGCACTGCCGCAGGCCCGCGCGGGTTTCTTCGGCGTCGGGTGGCATGAGAGCGGCGCGAACGCGGGGGTCGCTCGTATCGAGGACCACCAGTTCCCCGGTTTCCGGATCGACCAGGCGAACAAGGCCGATATCCGGGATGCTTTTGTCGCGCGGATCGACAAGGTGCAGCGCGAAGACATCGTGCTTGCGCCTGAGCGCGGCCAACCCCTTTTCGTAACCGTGGTCCTGAAAGTCCGAAATGAGGGCGACGATCGATCGGCGCTTCAGGATCCCGCGAGCGAAACGGACCGCCTTCTGGATCGAGGTGCCTTGCGCCCGGCCGCGATGAACAAGTGTGTCGCGGACAATGCGCAACGCGTGCATCTCGCCGCGCGATGGCGGGATGAACATCTCCACCTCGTCCGAAAACAGGACCGCGCCGACCCGATCCTTGTTCGCTACCGCGGAGAAGGCGAGGACGCCCGAAATCTCGGCGGCGAGATCACGCTTGGCCAGATAGCGGGAACCAAACGAGGAGGAACCGGAGATATCGATCAGCAAGAGCAGGGTGAGGTCGCGCTCCTCGATGTACTTCTTGACGTGAGGGATGCCGGAGCGGGCTGTCACGTTCCAGTCGATGGTGCGGACATCGTCACCGGGCTGATACTCGCGAACCTCGGCGAATTCCATCCCGCGTCCCTTGAACGCGGCGTGATAGCTGCCCACGATGCCGGACTCGAGGATCAGGCGCGTGTGCAGACGGATCCTGCGGATCTTGCGGAGGGTTTCGCGGTCGAGGGTCGACACGGTCTGGCTGGTTTTCGGTTGAAGCCGGAAAGGCTCTTGCCGCCTCAGGGAACTTCGACGCGCTCGAGAATCCGGTCGACCACGGCGTCGGAGGTGACGTTCTCGGCCTCGGCCTCGTAGGTCAGGAGGATGCGGTGCCGCAGGACATCCCGCGCGATCTCCTTCACGTCCTCGGGCACCACGTAGGCTCGGCCGCGCAGGAACGCGACCGCGCGTGCTGCTTCTGAGAACGCGAGCGTGCCGCGGGGCGACGCGCCGAAACTGATCAGGTGGGAGAGGTCGCCTAGACCAACCTCGCGCGGCTTTCGCGTGGCGGTGACGATCTCGATGATGTAGTTGCGGACCCGTTCGTCGAGATGGATGTTGCGAACCAGCTTGGCGATAGCGAGAACCGTTGCCTGATCGAGACGTTTGGAGACGCCGAGTTCTTCCGGTGTGTGGAGCAACATGCGATCGAGGATCTGGCGCTCTTCTTCCTTCTTCGGGTAGTCGATCCGCGCCTTCATCAAGAACCGGTCGACCTGCGCCTCGGGCAGGGGATAGGTACCTTCCTGCTCGATGGGATTCTGGGTGGCGAAGACCAGGAAAGGCTCAGGCAACGGATAGGTCGAGTCGCCGATGGTGACCTGCCGTTCCTGCATCGCTTCGAGCAGGGCCGATTGGACTTTTGCGGGGGCGCGGTTGATTTCGTCGGCGAGCACCAGGTGGGCGAAGACCGGACCCTTCCGAACCGTGAACTCGCCGGACTTGGGCTGGAAGACGAGGGTGCCCACGAGGTCGGCGGGAAGCAGGTCGGGAGTGAACTGGATCCTCGAGAACGAGAGATCGAGCACCCGCGAGAAGGTCTTGATCGCGAGGGTCTTTGCGAGGCCGGGGACGCCCTCAACCAGGAGATGACCGCGGCAGAGCAGGGCAATGAGCAGGCGGTCCACCAGGGCGGGCTGGCCCACGATGACCTTGCGGATTTCGGTCGCCGCGGCCTGAACGCGGAGGGACTGTTCGCGCACGACTTCGTTCAGTTGAGTGATGTCGAGTTCGGTCATGGGCCTTTGGAAGGATGGTGCGCCGCGTTGCGTGGGCGCTTAGAAGCGGGAGGGCCGGCAGGTCACCTGGTAGGAGGTCCAGGTCTGGCCGCTCGAGAGCACGATGTCGTATTGGTCATTCCAGTCGTTGGTGTTTTTCACCGCAACCTCGTCCTTGGGTCCGCCCTGGGCGGCGCACAAGCCTCGGGTTCGCAGCACCCGGGCCACCTCCTGAACGTAGGCGTCCTCACTTCGGACGCGGCCCCCCTCGAAAAGGTCGGGCCGGTTGCGCTGGACTTCCGCCTGCGCCGACTCGACCTGGGCCTGGAAACTCGGCGTCTCCTCTCGACAGGGCGAGCCCTCGGGCATGGACGAAAGGGAACACGAACCCGAGTTGGGGGACGGCGGTGTCGAGGCGGGGGTCGCGGTCGGGGACGTGCCTGGAGGGGCGGTTGGTTGGGGGGTCGGCGTTGGGTTCGGGTTCCCAAGGATGACCGTTCCTCCTGGCTGCGGGGATGGGATGTTCGCGACTGGGGGGTTCGGGTTGGTGGCGGGCACCTCCACCTGGTCGAGCTTCTTGCAAGCTGGGCCCGCGGCGATGAGCAGGAGCGCGCACGTCGCAAAGGTGACCCAGCTCTGGGTGGGAAGGAGTTTGTTCATCGTTGGATTGAGTCTAAGCCTTCGGCCCGTACCCTGGTCAGTGGATGAACATCGCGTCGCCGTAGCTGTAGAAGCGGTAGCCGGCGCGAATCGCCTCCGTGTAGGCGGTGCGAATCTCGTCGACGCCGGCAAAGGCGGAGACCAGGAATAGAAGAGACGACTTTGGAAGGTGGAAATTGGTGACGAGGGCGTCGACGGCGAGGAATCGATGACCCGGCCTGATCACGAGGTCGGTTTCCCCCGCACCCACGGCGAGGCGGTCGCCACGAACCGCAGCCTCCAGTGTCCTCACCGTGGTCGTACCGACCGCGATGACGCGGTTACGCAGTTCTCTCGCCCGCGCGTAGGCATCGGCGGTCTCTTGGGGAACGTGGAACGGTTCGGGTGGGACCCGATGGTCGTCGATGTCGTCCGCGTCCACTCGTGCGAATGTGCCCGGGCCGACGTGGAGCATGATCTCGTGGACCCCGACGCCTTTTTCTCGGATGCGGGCGAGGAGGGGCTCGGTGAAGTGTAGTCCCGCGGTCGGGGCGGCAACGCTGCCGGGCTCACGAGCGTAGACGGTCTGGTATCTCTCGCGGTCGACCGGAGTGTCGGCGCGGTCAATGTAGGGGGGAAGGGGAAGGTGGCCGAGTTTCAAGAGCAGGTCGAGGACCCTGGCGGCACCCTCGAATTTCATGGTTCTACTGCCGTCGGGATGGACTGCGACCACGCGACACCGCTCGTCTTCGTCAAGCTCCACGATGGCGTCGACCTGGAGCCTCCGGCCGGGACGGACGAGTGCGCGAAACTGTTCCGGGTCGGTGGGCTCCGGAAAGAGATAGAGAATCTCTGCCTTGCCGCCTCCGCGAGTACGACCGAGCAAGCGCGCAGGCACAACCCGGCTTCGGTTGACGATCAGGAGATCTCCCTCTCGGAGAAGATCGGGAAGGTCGAGGAAGCGCTTGTGCCCGAGGGCGCCGGTGTTTCGCTCGAGGGTCAGAAGCCGCGAGGCGTCGCGTTCCGCGAGGGGCTCTTGAGCGATCCGGTCCGTCGGCAGGTCGAAATCGAAGTCGCGTGTCTTCAGAAGAGCTTTTTCTGGGGCCGCTCGGACTCAGACCGTTCGAGGCCAAAGTGTTTGTAGGCGCGCGGCGTGGCGATCCGGCCGCGGGGCGTGCGATCGATGAAGCCGATCTGCAGGAGGTAGGGCTCGTAGATGTCCTCGATCGCGTCCGCGTCCTCGCCGATTGAGGCGGCCAGCGTTCCAAGGCCGACCGGCCCTCCACTGAACTTCTCGATGATGGTCAGGAGCAGGTTGCGGTCGACCTCGTCGAAGCCGAAGTCATCAACTGCGAGCAGCTTGAGCGCGTCGTCGGCAACGGCTCCAGTGATGTGGCCCTGGGCGCGTACCTGGGCGAAATCTCGAACTCGGCGCAGCAGGCGGTTCGCGATGCGGGGTGTGCCGCGGCTTCTTCGCGCGATCTGCTGCGCTCCATCCTGATCGAGCGGTACGCCAAGCAGGCGGGCTGACCGGGTGACGATGATCTCCAGATCCTCCGCGTTATAGAGATCGAGCCGCATGACGATGCCGAACCGGCTGCGCAGGGGTGCCGTCAGAAGCCCGGCGCGCGTCGTCGCGGAGATCAGCGTGAAGGGCTTGAGAGGCACGCGCATGGAGCGGGCGCCGGGACCGGTGCCGATCATGAGATCGAGGCTGAAGTCCTCGAGTGCCGGATAGAGGATCTCCTCGACCTTCGCATCGAGGCGATGGATTTCGTCGATGAAGAGTATTTCGCGGTCTTCAAGCGCGGTGAGCAGGGCAGCAAGGTCGCCGGCCCGTTCGACGACCGGGCCGGACGTGGTCTTGATGGGGACGCCCAGTTCATTGGCGATGACGTGCGCGAGCGAGGTCTTCCCGACGCCCGGGGGGCCAAAGAGGAGGATGTGGTCGAGGGCCTCGCCACGGTTCCTCGCGGCCTCGATGGAGACGCCGAGGTTCTCGACCACGTGACGCTGGCCGATGTAGTCCGCGAGGCGAAGGGGCCGAAGGGAAACATCGAAGCGAACGTCGTCATCGAGGCGAGCTCGTGAGATGAGTCGCGGGTCTTCGCCGGTCATGTTCTGACTCTAACGGCGGGAGATGACGCGGAGGGCGTCCCGGAGAAGGTCCCCGAGAGAGGATTCGGGCTGAAGGTGGAGCACCTCGCCGGCTGCGCGCTCGGCCTCGGCGGTCGAGTAGCCGAGGTTCGCGAGGGCGGAGAGCAGGTCGGCGCGCTTGGGTGATGCGGGCTGGGGCGCCGCGCTGGCGGTATGGATGGTGGAGAGTTTGTCCTTGAGTTCGAGGATCAACCGCTCGGCGGTCTTCTTGCCAATCCCCGGGACGCGGGTGAGTCGGGCGACGTCGTTGGCGCGTACGGCATGGACGAGATCGTCGGCCTCGATACCGGATAGAACTCCCAGGGCGACTTTGGGGCCTACGCCGCTGACCGCGATGAGCTTCTCGAAGAGCTCAAGCTCGGTGGGGGTGGCGAAGCCATAGAGGGCAAGCTGATCCTCGCGAACATGGGTGTGGATCAGCAACTGGGCCTGCGCGCCGAGTTCGCCCAGCCGGCAGTAGGTGGAAATGGGGACGAGGACTCGATAGCCCACCCCGGAAACGTCGAGGAGGATTTCCTGCGGGTTCTTCTGGAGGAGGACGCCTTTCAGGAAGCCGATCATTGGATTCTCACCTTCTCGGGATCGGGCATGAGGTCGGCCCCGCAGATCGCGAGGGCCAGGGCGTCGGCGGCGTCGCCCGGGGAAAGATCCGCGGGCAGGCCGAGGAGCCGGCTGACCATCCAGGACACCTGCTGCTTGTCGGCGAGGCCATACCCGCTCACGTGGGCCTTGACCGTTGAGGGAGCAAAGGCGGCAAGCGGGAGATTGGAGGCCGCCGCGGCTAGGAGCGCAGCGCCACGGGCGTGACCGAGCGTGAGCGCGCTGCGGACGTTCTTCGCCTGGTAGATGCCCTCTACCGCTACTTTTTCGGGCGCGTGTTTCGCGATGACCTCGGACAGACCGCGATAGATAGCAAGCAGCCGGATCTCAAGGGGTGACTTGGTGGAGGGACGGATCACCCCGAAGTCGATCACGCGGTGTTTGCGTCGCGGCCCGAGGTCGATGACGCCGAAACCGGTGGCGACAAGACCGGGGTCGATGCCGAGGACGATCAGAGCCGCGTCCTGTTATTCAGGCGCGCTGGACGTATCGAAGTTGGTCCAGACGTTGTTGACGTCGTCGCTGTCTTCCATCGCTTCGATGAGCTTGACCATCTGGGACGCCTTGCCGGAATCAAGCGCGATGAGATTCTCAGCGTACTTTCCGATCTCCGAGTCGTCGGGCTCGATCCCCGCGTCCTTCACCGCCTTCAGCACTGCCTCGTGCGCCTGCGGCGTGGTGTATATCTCGAAGCCTTCGGGCGAACTCTGGATGTCGTCAGCCCCCGCTTCGAGGGCGATCTCCATCAGCTTGTCTTCGGTTGTCTTGTCGGCCGCGATGGCGATGTAGCCCTTCTGGTGGAAGAGATAGGACACGCAGCCCGCGGTCCCCATGTTGCCGTTATGTTTGCTGAAGATGTGGCGGATTTCCGAAACCAGGCGATTGCGGTTGTCGGTGGTGCCTTCCACAAGGATGGCCACCCCGCCGGGGCCGTAGCCCTCCATGGTGAAGTCTTCGTAGCTCACGCCCTCGAGGTCGCCCGTGCCCTTCTGGATGGCGCGCTTCACGTTGTCGGCCGGCATGTTCGCTGCCTTGGCCTTGTCGACCACGGTGCGCAGGCGCGGGTTCGTGACCGGGTCGCCGCCGCCGATACGGGCAGCGATGGTCATCTCGCGAATCAGCTTGGTGAAGACCTTCCCGCGCTTTGCGTCAAGCGCACCCTTCTTGTGTTTGATCGTGTGCCATTTCGAGTGACCGGACATCGGGGTTTGAAGCCTCCAGGAGACGGGATGAGTGATTCTACGACCCCAGGTCTATGGGGCGGCGCCACACGGTCGCCTAAAAACGAAAAGCCCCGGAAATCCCGTCACGATTCTCGAGAGAATTCGTAAATGGGGAAGCGGGGCCTCTTTTGATCCCCCTTTTTAGGGGGGTCTAACTCAAGTAAGAAGAAGAAAAAATCCCGGCAACGTCCTACTCTCCCACCAGGTTGCCCTGGCAGTACCATTGGCGATGGAGGGCTTAACTGCCGTGTTCGGAATGGGAACGGGTGTGACCCCTCCTCCAAGGTCACCGGGAAAATCAGTAGCTGTAACGGGCTCGTTACCGAGCCGCACTCGACAAGCAAGACGACGCTTTCGAAAGTTTGAAGTCTTCACTTCACCAGCAGTACAAACGTTATGGTCAAGCCTCACGACCGATTAGTACCCGTCAGCTCAGTTCCTTGCTTGCGCTCGGAGACTTACACCTCGGGCCTATCAACCTGGTAGTCTTCCAGGGGTCTTTAGGCAGGTT
>CAZBTT010000033.1:0-18868 GCA_964494295.1 uncultured Acidobacteriota bacterium | reverse complement strand
TCGTTGGGCGCAAACCTCGATGCCGGACCGTTGGGACTCGCGCTCAACGCCCCGGCCGCCAGCGACCCACCGCAGCGCCAACCACGCTCCACCCTCGCCCAGAACTGCCAAAGCCCGCTATCGTGTCCACCATGAGTCCGTGGCGTGCGATGCTTGTCCGCTTGAGGTTTGCCACCGTCGCCGGAAGCGGTGCGTGTCTGTCGGGGTTGTTCGCGCTCAGCTGCGGCGCGGGACCCAGCGCTCCCGCGACCTTCGACATCTGCTCGGGGCTGCCACCTCTTGCCGTGATCGAGGACAGCGGTTGGTCGGGTCCTTCGAACTCGGGGTCGTCGCAACCGCTTCAAGTGAGGACTCCATCGCGTCTGCGCATTACGGCAGATTGGACCTTCCCCAGCAACGACATCGATATCTACGTTAGCGAGCCCGGATGCGCGTTTCCACGAAACGGCAGTCCTCCCACTGGCTGCACCACCATAGCCATGGGGTCAAAGGCGAAACCCGAAGTCATCGATACATGCGTGAGTGGCGGGAGCTACGTTCTGTACAACGTCAATCGCGGCCCGGCTTTCGATTCGGGAACCTTTCGTGTCGAGATCTCGGGAGGCCGGTCTTCCATCGGCGTCGTGCCCGCAGCGCATTAGAAAAAGCAGACCAAGGCTGCCTGGCCAACCGGCATCGGGGCCTCGCAGTGCGGGCGTGACCCGGAGGCTAATCCGGTGTCGTGCGGAACCACGCGCGTGGACTCGAGTTGCGGAGGCCAAGGCACCGTTTCCCGAGCGAAGTGGACCGCAAGGCTCCTCTAAAAGGCTTGGCGGGGCGGCCAGCCCCGCTCCATCGCATAGAAAACGCCATGCGGTCCACGGAGACGAGGGAAACGCCCGGGTGCCTTGGCCGCAGCTACCCACATGGCGCGGAATGACGCGGGTCCGAGTCGTCGCGGCGGGAAATGGGAGTTCGCGCTAGGCCCCGCTTTCGCGGGGGTGACGTGAGTAACTCCGAGGGGGGTAGTGGCCCCCTCGCTAGCCGACTGGTTTCTCTTCCGTGGCTACCGTGAACCTTCGGTAGTTCGAATACACCGTAGTCTGGCGGACCCGGAACGACTTGAAGAAGAAGGCGCGGCCGGTGGCGATGGTGACGACGCGGGCGGGGAGCCAGACATGTTCTTCGACCGCGGTGAACTCCATGGAGAGTTCGAATGTGCCGAGCTTCACACCGGTCGACAGGCTGGCCTTGCCGCCCGGGACGTTATGGGCTTCGATCTTCGCCACGCGCCGATCGGCTTCATCGACGTGAAGCCTTCCCGTCAGGATGCGGGCGATCGCGTCCGAGCCGCGATCGGACCTGCGTCCGACACCCGCCGAAGGGAGGGGAGCGAAGTCGAACACGAGCGTCTTGCGCCCCGCGCGCTCCTCACGGCCTACGGTCTTGAACTCGAAGGAATCCATGAGCAGGGAGAGCCGGATTCCCGGCTGTTCGTTCACGGTTCGACCCTCCGCGATCGCTTTCGCGAGAGCTTCGGCCTTCCGATCGACCTCTTTCTGTTCGCGCGCGCTCAGGGGAAGGCCGTTTCGCGCGACGAGTCTCCTCACCGGTCGGGTCTGAACGAAATAGACCTCGTAGCGCCGGGTCTCCCGCGACGTCGCCTTTCCGTTCTTGTCGAGGTTCTCCCGCGTCTCCTCGATATCGTACGCATAGTCATTGATCGCGGTGTCCTGCGGCCGCGCATTGCCGAGCACACTCCGGACGTAGGCGTTCCCCTCAGGCAGCGCCAACTCCTCCTGAGCCCCGAGAGCCGAGGCCAGCGTGAGAAGAAGAGAAAGCGCGCGCGCGGGCGCGGCGATCAAGACTTCTTCGAAACGCGGGTGGCGATCGCTTCGGCGACCTCGCTCGTCGAAGCCGACCCGCCGAGGTCCTTAGGCATGTGCTTGCCTTCCTTCAGCACCGCGGACACCGCGTGCCGCACCCGGTCGCCCGCCGCCTTCTCATCGATGTAGTCGAGAAGCAGAGCGCCCGAGAGAATCAGCGCGATGGGGTTCGCGATGTTCTTGCCCGCGATGTCGGGAGCGCTCCCGTGCACCGCTTCGAACGTCGCCCCCCTCTCGCCGATGTTGGCGCCGGGGGCGAGGCCCAGGCCGCCCACCAGGCCCGCGCACAGGTCGGACACGATGTCGCCGTAGAGGTTTTCGAGCAGCAGCATGTCGAAACGCGTGGGGTCGAGGACGAGCTGCATGCAGCAGTTGTCCACGATGATGTCGTCGTACTTGATGTCGGGGTAGTCCGCGGCGACCTTCGCGCAACAGTCGAGGAACAGGCCGTCCGAGAGCTTCATGATGTTGGCTTTGTGGACCGCGGTGATCCGCTTCCGGCCATGAACCCGCGCGTAGTTGAACGCGAACTTCGCGATCCGGGTCGACGCCTTCTCGGTGATCACCTTGATCGATTCCACGACGCCCGGAACCACGACGTGTTCGAGGCCCGAGTACAGATCCTCGGTGTTCTCGCGGATGATGATGAGGTCGACGTGGTCGTACCGGCTCTTCACCCCCGGAAGCGTCTTGATCGGACGCACGTTGGCGTACAGATCGAGGCCCTTGCGCAAGGCCACGTTGATCGAGGCGTGGCCGCTCCCGACCGGTGTGGTGGTGGGCCCCTTGAGGGCGAGACCGTTCTTCCGGATCGAGTCGAGGGTCTTTTGCGGCAGCGGAGACCCTTCGGTGGCGATCGCCATCACACCCGCCATCTGCGATTCCCACTTGATCACGACGCCCGTCGCTTCGAGCACGCGCACCGCGGCCGAGACCACTTCCGGCCCGATGCCGTCGCCGGCGATCAATGTTCCTTTGCGCGGGCTGCTCATGAAACGCCTCCGATCTGGTTCTTCTTCAGGATTTCGAGCACGGCCTCGGGAGTCTCGGCCATCTGCAGTATCTCGACTTCTTCAGGTCCCACTTTCCCACGCGCGACCAGCGAGTTCTGAATCCAGTCGAGCAGACCCTGCCAGTATTCCTTCTTCCCGGCGAGGATGATGGGGAAAGGTTTGATCTTCTTCGTCTGGATGAGGGTGACCGCCTCGAAGAGCTCGTCGAGGGTTCCAAAGCCCCCCGGCATCACCACGAAGGCTTTGCTGTACTTCACGAACATGACCTTGCGTACGAAGAAGTACTTGAAGGTGATGGTGTGGGTCAGGTAGGGATTGGGTCGCTTCTCGTGGGGCAGCTGGATGGCGAGGCCCACGGAGTTGCCATTCCCTTCCTGGGCGCCGAGGTTCGCTGCCTCCATGTCGCCGGGGCCGCCGCCCGTGATCACGTCGTACCCGGCCAGCGCAAGGGTCTTGCCCATGGCCCGGGCGCCTTCATAGTCTTCGCTCCCGGGTTTCGACCGGGCGGACCCGAACACCGCGATGCCGCGGACGATTTCCTGAAGCTCGTCGATGCCGTCGACGAACTCCGACATGATCTTGAACATCCGCCAGGCGTCTTTGCCGGAGAAATCGATCCCCGAGAAGCCGATACCTTCTGCCATGCGGCCATTATCCCCTGTGTCGAAGCGGAACCTTTCGCAAGCCTGAGGCGTTAGAAGAGATAGAACCGAGAGAAATCAGGAGAAAACCTCAATGCTTCAACGACTTGCACTCATCGGCGCACTGGCCTTCGCGAGTGTCGGCTGTCTCGTGAACGTCACCCACGTCTCAAACCCGGATCGATACTTCGATGAAGCGCGCCGTGCCGCCAACGCGGTGGCCGGCCAGGAGGGCCCCGCCCGGGAGCTTCGCGTCCTCGTCTACGACGCGGATGAGCGAAAACTGGTGCGGGTCGAAATCCCCCTCGGGCTCGTCCGCCGGCTGGCGCGCGACGGCGACTTCGACTGGGACTTTGACGACCATGATTTCTGCAGCAGCGGCGGCCGAGGGTGCGCCGAGGCCCGCAAACGGCTCCGCAAGTTCCGCGGACGGGATCTGGACAAGCTTCCGCTGGGCCCCCTGGTCGAGGTCACCGAGGACGATGGCGAACGGGTACTTGTTTATCTCCGCTGAGGTCGTCGAAGATCGCCTCTTGTGGAGCCGCCCAGGGGAGTCGCGGATAACGATCTCATCGCCCGACTCTCGGCGGGGGATGAAGCCGCCCTGTCGACCCTCATGGTCCGTCACGAGCGACGCCTGTATGGGATCGCCTATGGATATTTGCGAAACTCCGAGGATGCTCTCGAGGTCGTTCAGGACGCCTTCGTCAAACTCTTCCAGCAGGCGGGGCGCATCGATACGCGCGCCGAAGTCGGCGCCTGGCTCACCCGTGTCGCCATCAACGCCGCGATCGACCGGTATCGGCAGAAGAAGCGGCGCGGCGCCCACGAGATCGATGTCGAGGACGAACATCTCCAGGACGTGCCTGCGCGACATGAACCGGGCGCACTCGACAACCTCCACACCGAAGACTCGCGTCGCGCCATCGAAGTGGGTCTCCGCTCGCTCAACGAAAGGCAGCGCGCGGTCGTGACCCTGCGCCACTTCTCCGATTTGTCCCTTGACGAAATCGCGTCGACGCTGGGGGTCCGCCTCGGGACGGTGAAGAGCTCGCTCAATCGCGCGCTCGCCCGGATGAAGACGGCCATGGAGGAGACCCGGGCATGAACTTCCTCCACTTCCGATACCGCCGCCGTCTCGGCCTGCTCGCGTCGGGCGTTCTCGATTCCGTCGAGGCAAACCGCCTTTTGCAGCACGTGGCTTCCTGTCCGTCGTGCCGGGTAGAACTCGAGGGTCTCAGGCAGACCCCCCAGGTGCTCGAGAGCGATGCCGCCGTCGACCGTCCTCTGCCCATCTCTTCCGAGGCGCTCCAGACGCGCGTCTTCGCCAGGATCCACGCAACGCCCCGACCTTCGGCCGCCCGTCCAGCGTTCGTGTTCGCACCGGCGCTCTCCGCCGCGGAGCTGGTGGGCGTGGGTCTGCTCGCCGGCCTCCTGGCCGCGCGGATGATGACGCCCGTGGGAGTTCCCCCCGAGTTCGCCACCACCGGCCGTGTCGACAGCCTCGCCGACACGACCGTGAACGACACCGCCTTCTACGAGAGGCTCGAAAAAACTCAGGTGAGGGCGGACGCCGCGCGCTATCTCGCCGATGCGCAGGACATCCTCGTTCAGGTCCGGTCCGCTGCCGATTGCCCGGACTCCGCGCAGGACAACGTCGATGTGACGCGCGAAGCCCAGACGAGCCGCAAGCTGTTGAAGCGTCGGGCCGCCCTGGTCTCGGGTTCGGGCGAAACTCTTCTCGCGGCGCGCGGTGTTCTCGAAGAAGTCGAGGGCCTGCTTCAGCAGGTGGCCGACCTTCCCCAGTGCACGAGGCGTTCTGATGTCGATGCGATCGCACGCCGGGTCGACAGCAGGAACCTGCTGATGAAGATCGACATGGTCGCCCAGGAGCTAGCCGCCCCATGAACATTCTCGCCCTGAGTCTGATCGCGCTTTCCGCGTTCTCCTTCCCGCTCTCCCTGGGGATGGAGACCGATCTGAACGAGGCCAAGGCCCTGTTCTTCGACCGCAAGTATGAGGAATCGCGGGCGAAGTGGTCACAGATCGCGGACTCGAAAGGCCCGAACACCGAGGCCGCGACATATTGGGTGGCCCGGTGCAGCGAATCGCTTGGCGAGAATGAGCGCGCCTTCCGCGAATACGGCGCCTTCCTCGACCTGCCTCCTGCCGACGCCCGTCTCGCCGAAGAAGCGGAGATATCCCGCATCGGACTTGCCACGAAGCTGACCCGGTCGGGGAAAGGCGGATACCTCACCGCGGTTCTTCGCTCGCTCGGCGACGACCGCGCTCCGGTGCGCTACTTCGGGGCCCTTCAGGTCGCGTCCCTTCCCACTCTGGCCGACGCGCGCAAGGCCACGGTGGTCCTGAGGGAGATCGTGAAGACGTCGAAGGACGCGGACATCGTTGAAAGGGCGAAGCTTCAACTCCTGAAACTGGAACCGAAGAGCCTCGCCCAGGTTTCCCCGGCCCACCCGCATCCGACGCCGCCGACTCCAAGGTCTTCGGCGCGTGGCGCGGAGCAGAAGGATCCGCAGGGAATGGCGCGGCTCCTGCGGATCCGGATCAGCAAGGGCGGCAAGCAGACCGTGGCCGTGACCGTGCCGTTCTCGCTCGCCGAGTTCGTCTTCGGCTCTTTGCCCGATGCCACCAAGCGGGGCCTCGAACTCAAGGGGTACGACGCCGACGGTTTCTGGAAGCGTCTGCGCACCCTCAACATTCGCGAGATCGTGTCGATTGTGGGCGAAGACGGAGAGACGATAGAAATCTGGGTGGAGTGAGGCGCAGGCGTCGCGGAAGGTAAGATCCGCGGTGGCTTATGCATCCTGACCTAGAGACGTTGGTGGATCTCCACCATGCCGATGTGGAGTTGAGACGTTTCGACAGCGATCTTGCGGCCCTCCCCCAGAAGAAGGCGGCGATCGAGGCCCAGATACTGGCGGATCGCGCGGCCCTGGACGCGGCCAAGGCCGCCTTGGACGGTCTCGGCAAGGATCGGAAACGCCTAGAACTCGAAGTTCAGGACTACGAGGCCAAGCGGTCCAAGTACAAGGGACAACTCGGCGAGGTCAAGACGAACAAGGAATACACCGCCTTGCTCCACGAGATCGAGAACGTCGAGCGCGAAATCCGCTCCCGCGAGGACCTGATCCTCGAGGCCATGGAGAAGGTCGAAGGCGGCCAGGCGAAGGTCAAGAGCGAAGAGGCTTCGTTCAAAGCCGTCGAGTCCACAAGGCGCGACGAGATCAAAGCGATCGAGGCGAAGATCCAGGAGTGCCAGAAGGCCCGCGCCGATGTCGCCGGGACCCGGGAGAAGAAGGTCACGGCCCTCAAGCCGGACATGCTCGCGGAGTACTCGCGGATCCTGCAGCGCCGCGGCACTGCCCTCGCCGAAGCCCGGGACGGTGCTTGCACCATGTGCCACGTGAAGTTGCGGCCCCAGGTCTACGTGGACGTGAAACGAAACGACACCATCATCACGTGCTCTTCGTGCTCGCGGATCCTGTTCTTCAACGCGCCGCCACCCCAGGGCGCCGTTGAAGCGCCTCTTCCACATTAAGACTCAGCAGCCCGAAGTGGAAGTCTGCCGGCATTCGACGAACGCTGCATCCCGCCTGGACTTCTTCGCTCAGGAGCCCGAATATTCCCGATATTCGGACCCTTCGGCTCATCGCCAGCCGGGCGCATCGCTCGTCTCGGTGCTGCGGCGGACTTCCACCCCGGACTGCTAAGCGTGAGCGCCACGCAGCCGGCCGAACTCGTGATCCACATCGATGGCGGCTCGAGGGGAAACCCGGGCCCCTCGGGTTTCGGTGTGCATGCGATCGACGCCAAGGGCCAGGTGGTGGCCGAGCATTTCGGTTTCATCGGCACCGCCACCAACAACGTCGCCGAGTACCAGGCCCTCGTTCACGCTTTCAAACTCGCTTCAGCCCGCGGGGCCCGCCGTCTCGAGATCCGGTCGGACTCCGAACTGGTGGTGAAGCAGATG
This sequence comes from uncultured Acidobacteriota bacterium, assembly GCA_964494295.1. Lineage (GTDB taxonomy): Bacteria > Acidobacteriota > Vicinamibacteria > Fen-336 > JAGNNV01 > JAGNNV01. The sequence goes on along the minus strand of CAZBTT010000033.1, from coordinate 11,358 downwards.
AACGGCATCTACAAAGTGAAGCACCCCGACATGCTCACGCTGTGGCGGCAGGCCTCGACCCTGCGCCGTGGCTTTGAGGCCGCGGAGATCAAACACGTCCGCCGCGAACAGAACAAAGACGCGGATGCCCTCGCCAACCGCGCCATGGATCTTAAGGAATCTCATCTCTCCGGTTAGAAATCTCGAACGACCATGACGAAACTCAAGAGTTATCTGTGCAATGAATGGCGCGAGGGCGAGGGAGAGGGCGAACCACTCCAAAACCCCGCGACGGAAGAAGTCCTCGCGCACGCCTCGGCGGACGGTCTCGATCGGAAAGAGGCGCTCGATTTTGCTCGCGCCGAAGGTGGCCCTGCCCTGCGCGCCCTGACCTTCAAGCAGCGCGGCGAACTGATTCAGAAAACCGCCGCCCTGCTCCAGAAAAATCGCGATGAACTCATCGGTCTGGCCATGACCAACGGCGGCAACACGCGTTCGGACGCCAAGTTCGACGTGGATGGCGCGATCGCCACGCTTCAAGCCTTTGCGGAAGTGGGAATCACGCTGGGCGACAAGCGCCTCCTTATCGATGGCGAAGCGATTCAGCTTGGCCGGGCGCCGCGTCTGGTTGGCCAGCATGTCCTGACCACGCGACACGGAGTCGCCGTGCACGTCAACGCCTTCAACTTCCCGGCCTGGGGACTCGCCGAGAAAGCCGCGGTAGCCCTTCTCGCCGGTATGCCGGTGCTGACCAAACCCGCCACGAGTTCAGCGCTCGTGGCCCATCGCCTTTTCGAACTTCTGGTCGAGGCTCAGATCTGGCCGAAGGGCGCCTTATCCCTCCTCATGGGCCGGGCCGGTGATCTGACCGAACACCTCGAGGGTCAAGATTGCCTCGCCTTCACCGGCGGCGCTTCGACCGCCACGATCCTGCGCCAGACCTCGGGCGTGATCTCTCGCGGCACACGGATCAACGTCGAGGCCGATTCACTCAACGCCGCCGTTCTCGGCCCGGATGTCGAGATCGGCTCCGAGACCTCGGACTTCTTCTTGAAGGACGTCCTGCGCGACATGACCCAGAAGGCGGGCCAGAAGTGCACGGCCATCCGCCGCATCCTGGTTCCCGAAGCGCTGAGCGAGCGGTTCCGCGACGATCTCGCCGACCGGCTCGAGGCGGTGGTCGTGGGCAATCCCGCGACCGAAGGTGTCCGCATGGGGCCGCTCGCCACCGCGGGCCAGAAGACCGCGGTCCTCGACGGCATCTCGCTCCTCGCCCGCGATGGACGGCTCGTTCACTCTCGTCCCGGTCTCAAACCCGAAGGCGCCCCCGAAGGACGGGGCTTCTTCGTCTCGCCGACTCTCCTTGAAGTCGAACCCGGGGCCGAGGCGCCGGCCGTCCACTCCCACGAGGTCTTCGGTCCGGTAGCCACGATGGTCCCGTACGATGAAACCGCGGCTCAGGCCACGGAGACCATCGCGCGCGGCGCGGGCGGTCTGGTGTCCTCCATCTACTCCGAGGACGTGCCATTCGTCTCTGAAGTCACCCTTGGCCTCGCTCCGTTTCATGGCCGGCTGTTCCTCGGCAGTGCGAAGATCGCCGAGGCCTCACCAGGCCCCGGCACTGTGCTCCCTCAACTTGTCCACGGGGGGCCGGGCCGCGCCGGGAACGGCGAGGAGCTGGGCGGCGAGCGCGGCCTCGCCTTCTACATGCAGCGGACCGCGATCGAGGGATCGAGACCGGTGATCGAGCGCATCCTCAAACAGGGAGGGCAATGACCGTGACCGACTTTTTCGTGAAGGACCTGGAGGGTAGAGAGGTCTCGCTCGCCTCCATCTCGAGGAAGAAACCGACGCTGTTCATCTTCGTCCGTCACTTCGGCTGAATCTTCTGCCGCGAGCAGGCGGTGCAGGTGCACCGCGAACGGGAAGCGTTCGGGAAACTCGGCGCGCAGGCGGTGGTCATCGGTCATTCGAGCCTTCGCTACGCGAAGGCGTTCGCGGAAGAGACGAAGATCGAGCTGCCGGTTTATGTCGATGAGAAGCGCGTCGTCTACCAGGCTCTCGAGTTCAAGCGGCCGCTGCTCTCCTTCCTGACCCCGAAGGTCTTCAAGCGAGCCGCGGAAGCGCGCAAGGAGGGCTTCACCCAGCCCGGGGTCCACGGCGACGCCTTTCAACTGGGCGGCGTCATCCTCCAGATGCCGGATGGTTCGATGCCCTACAAGTACGCGAGCCAGTTCGCGGGCGACCATCCCAAACTCGAGGACCTCAAGGAAGCCGTTCGGAAGGCCGTCGTCGGTTAGCTAGGCGAGGGGATCGACGTCGAGCGTGCTCTTGGCGCGGCGGTCGCGGACGACTTCGCCGGTGGACTCGGTGGTGTAGCGGAAGACATCGGTCTCGAGGGTCAGAACCGTCACCGGCTTTCGTTTGCCGCGCAGATTCAGGATGCCCACCGACCTGAGCCCGAGCGATTCCGGAGACCGGTCCCCGATGAGATTGCTGTCGAGGAGCGCCGATCCCGGCATCGCGCGATGTTCGAGACGGGAGGCGGTGTTGACGGTGTCGCCGAGCAGCGTCCGGTCCTGCTGGTAGAAGGGTCCCACCGACGTGACGATGGTCGGGCCCCAGGCCACGCCGAGGCGGATCTCGATCGGATCGATCTCCTGCTCCTTGAGCTGGGCCGCGATCTTGGTGCGCGCCTCGAGAATGTCCGTCACTGCGGCCACCGCGGCGAGGCCGTCGGGGAAGAAACCCATGATGCCGTCGCCGATGTACTTGACGATTTCTCCGCCGTGCTGATAGCAGATGGATGCGACCGCGGTGAAGTACGCGTTCAACATGGCCACGATCTGGGGCGGTTTGAGCATTTCCGACGCGTTGGTGAAGCCGCAGATGTCGACGAACATGACCGCGCGGTCCACCACCTCTTCGATCCCGTCGGCGCCCGCCAGGCCCTCCTTGTCGATCTTGTCCCAGGTGGACGGCGGGACGTAGCGGCGCAGGACGCCCTGAATGCGCAGGTTCTCCTCGTGGATGTCCTGAAGCTGCGCGTACGAAGCCTGGATCTCCGCACTCTTCCGCGCCAGCTCGCGCTCGAAGTCGAGCCGCCGGATCAGGAGACCCATCTGATCGCTCAGGGTCAGGAACGCGGCCTCGTCTCCCGCCTCGATCGAATCCCGCATGTGCTCCTCGAGCACGAAGTAGCCGCGGAAAGCCGGACCCGAGAATACCGGGATCGCGCAGGAGAAACGCGGCGCATGTCCGAGGATGAAACTCTGCCGGGGAATGTGCAGAGCCTCGCCCGGACGCGCGCCCGCCATCTGCAGTTCGAACACGTCGCGAATCAGCCCCGGCGCCTTGGCTCCCTGGAAAGAGGGACAGGCCGCTTCGATCGACCAGAGGCCCTCGCCATGCCTTTCGAGAAACGCGGAGAAGGCGTAACCCGCCCTGGTCACCGCGGCCGCGGTCATCACCGACCGGGCCGCGCCGAGGTCGGCGCGTTCGAGGGCCAGGTGAACGACGTCACGAACCATTTCGAGCCGCGAGCGGAGGCGAGCCTCCGCGTCGTAGGAGTCTCGGTTTTCGAGAACCGTGGCCACGTAGCCCGACACCAGCGACAGCAGGTGCATGCTGTCCTCCGAAGGACGCTGGGCGTCATCGGGGTCCTCGAAGAGGATGTATCCCCACAGCCGGTGGCTGGAACGGATCTCGACCAGACCGAAATCGCCGGGCTGCGGCGCCTCTTTGCGCGCCCGCGCCTCGGAATAGGGTGCGGTGGGAGGGGGCGTCTTCGAGTCGATCAGGGATCCGGGCACGAAACTCGCGAGGTCGAGTTTGAAGCCGCGCTCGAACGTCTTGAGGAGTTCGGCCACGGGCACGCGATCCGGGAGGTTGGAGGCCCCGTGAACCGCGGCGCGAAAGGCGAGCCGGTTGTCCGACTCGGAAATGTAGATCGCGGATCGCCGGAAGGGGGTGATCTCGGAAACCGCGCGGGCGAACCGGCTCAGGAGTTCCTTCGAATCGCCGCCCACCTTGAGGTTCCGGGAAACTTCGAGCAGCGCCATCGCGCGCCGGCGCATTCTCCGCCGCTCGCGTCCGAGGCGGGAAAGGCGCAGTGTGACCTCCTCGAGCCGCGTGAAGTCGATCGGCTTGGGCAGGACATCGTCGATGGCCTCGCGCACGAAGCCGGTCAGGGCATCGATATCGAAAGCGCCCGAGACCACCAGGATGGGAACATCGAGGTCGGTTTCCCGCACGCCCTGGACGAAGTCGTGACCGCTGCCGTCCTCGAGCAGGTAGTCGACCAGAACCAGGTCGAACCTCTCGCCCGAATAGGCGGCAAGACCCTGGGCGAGACCGGCGGCGGAAACGGCCTCCCAGCCCGCGGTCATGTAGTGGCGCTCCAGGAGCCGTCGAAATATCGCGTCGTCATCGACGATGAGCACGCGAGGTTTCTTGGAAGGAGCCACCGGAACCCAATCTTAGCCGCCCGCTAGAATCCGTCCGTGGTGGAACTCGACATCGACCCGCGCATCTCTTCGGCCGCAAAGGTCGAACTCCATCAGCATACCGATGGCTCGATTCCGGTCGAGGTCACGTGGAAGCTGATGCTCCACCATCGGCTCAATCCCGTCGACACCATCGAGGAGATGCGGCGGCGTCTCGAGATCCAGGAGCACGAGGAAGGCACGCTCATGTCCTACCTCGACAAGATGCACTACCCGCTCTGGATCACCCAGTTCTACGAGAACATCTCGACCGTTACCGAGGCGATCGTGGACGACGCCGCCAAGTCCGGCGTGCACACCTTGGAACTGCGCTATTCCCCGATCATCCACACCTTCGCGGGCCTCACCCCGAGACAGTCGATCCGCGCCGTGCTCTCCGGCATGAACCACGCCAACAAGCGCCACGGCATGAAACTCGGCCTGATCGTGATCGCGATGAGGCAGCACGGCCCGCACATCGCCAAGATCCTCGCGCGATCGGCGATCTCCGAAGCGCAGCACCTGCACGCCCGGACCGGTGTGGTGGGTTTCGACATTGCGGGGCCCGAGACCGGCAACCCTCCGCACCTTTTCGCGAGTTCGTACGAGATCGCCCGACTCGGCCGCCTGGGTCTCACCGCTCACGCCGGGGAAGACGGCCCGGCCCGCTATATCTGGGAGGCGGTCGATCAGCTCGGCTGCCAGCGCATCGGCCACGGTTGTTCGGCGGTTCAGGATCCCGCTCTGTTGAAGCGACTCGCGAAGGATCGGATCCTTGTCGAGTGCTGCATTTCGTCGAACCAGCACACCGGCGCGGTCAAGAAGGGCGCCCCGCACCCCATCCGCACGCTGCTCGAGCACGGCGTCCCGGTTTCGATCTGCTGCGACAACTCCACGGTCTCGCGGACGAACCAGAACATCGAATGCAGCAAGGCTGCGGACGAGATCGGCGTCGACGCGCTGCTCCAGATCCTCAAGGACTCCGCGGACCATACGTTCATCAAGCCCGAGACCGCGCTCGTAGAACCCGGCCTCGATTGAGCGGCGACACGAATCTTTACGTTTTCTTGATACCGCGCTCCCCATACTGCGCGGACCATGAGGTGGGGTTTCGTTCTCTCGCTGCCGGGCCTGCGGCGTCCGCGCCTGTCGCGTTCGGCGGTCACCTACCTCGCCTACCTGACCGTGGTCGGCCTCGTCTTTGGGTACGGGTTCTTCCTGACACAGCGTGTCTACGCCGCTTACTCGTTCCTCAAGGGCGACCATCTCGGATTCCGGGGGAAAGTGCACCAGTCCGATCCGGAACTGGGCTTCGCGGCGGTTCCCCGCGCCGCTGGATTCCACGTGTTTCCAGTTGGACCGCCGATACCGATGCACTACGACGCGGACGGCTTTCGTATCCCGGATGGCCAGCCCCAGGACACGCCCCGGCCTCGCCCGCTGGTGCTGGCGCTCGGCTGCTCGTTCACCTACGGGGACAGCACCCGGGCTGAACAGACCTGGCCGCACCTCGTGGCGTCGGACCTCGGCGGCGCCGAGCTCAATGCGGGCAAGTGCGCCTACGGTCTCGCGCAGATGCTCCTGCTCGCCCGAAAGTTGATCCCTCGGTACCGCCCCGACTACGTCCTCGCCCAGTTCTCCACCTGGCTGCCGGGACGCGGGACATCCGGCTTCGCGCGCTCGACGTTTGGAAACGTCCCCGTGCCCTCACTCCTCCTTCATTCTGACGGTACGGTTGACGTCCAGCCGCCGGCATTCCAAGCCGGCGTGTTCGACCTGCCCTTCCACGAGTTCGATAACAAGCGCCGCGGGGTGGGGGAATTCCTGAGCTTCTTCTTCCGTGCAGGCGCCCCCCTGTTCATTCGCGATGACCTCAACCTGGCGGCCTACACACTGAAGCGCAGGCTGGGCCGATTCCCCGAGGCGGAGCAGGACCGCGCGCGCCTGAATCGCGAGGAGTTGAACCGCGTGGTGTACAGGGAGATGGGGCGGTTGGCCGCGGACCACTCGGCGCGAATGGTGATCGTGCGGCTGAGCCATCCGCTCGAAAAGGACTGGCAGCGTCTCAGGGAACTGAGCCCCGCCGCCCTCGTGGTCAACGCCCAGGCGATCCTGGACGCGCACGTGCCTTCGGGGAAACGGGAGGACTACTACAAGATCTTCGGCCACTGGCGCGGTTCCCCGCCCCGACTGGTGGACACGCATCCGAACCCCGCCGCGCATCGTGTGATCGCCGATGCCGTGGTACGTGCGATCAAGGCGGAGAGACCCGGGCCTCTCCCGGGAACGGAAATCGCCACGGGAAAGTGGGCGACCCGCTGAGCCGTCTTCAGAAGCTGAGGGCCTTCCTGACTTCCACTCGGTCTGTTTCGTTGAGGATCCATCGCCAGGTGAAGGCGGCAAAGGCCAACGCCAGACCTACCCGTATGGCCGCACCCGCGGTATCCGGGCCGAAGAATGCGCCTGCGACGAAGCAGACAAGCGCCGCCGCGAGCGCGCCGGCGACCCGACGCCACTGAACCGGAATCGGGTAGAGCCGCCGCGAGATCGAAGCCCCCATCGCGGCCATGAGCGCGTACCCCGCGACCGTGGCCCAGGCGGCGGCGAGAATTCCGTGGCGGGGCACGAGCCAGAGGTTCAAGGCGATGTTGAGCCCGGCGGCCGCAGCCGTGATCATGGGGTAATACCGGGCCTGCTTGCTGATCGAGATCCCGACGGAAGACAAGAGGAAATAGCCCTGGAACAAGGATGCGAGAACGAGAATCGGAATGACCTCCGCGGCCCCGTGGTACGCCGCGTTCTGGATCACGAAGCGCAGCAGGTCGGGGAGGATCAGGCACAGGGCCGCCGCCACCGCTGTGAAAAGCAGACACATGCGCGTCGCCATGAGGCCGATCTCCCGAGCCCCTTCCTCCCGCCGGGCATGGTCGAAGACGAAAGGCTGCCAGGCCGGCTCGAACGCGGAGAGAGGAAACTTCATGGCCGACGAAAAAGCGGACCCCATGTGATAGATCCCCACCTCGGCCCGCGTGACCCAGGCGCCGAGGATCCAGCGGTCGGCCAGGTTCAGGGTCTGGACCAGCAGACCGTGCGGGACCTTGGGCAGGCCGAAACGCAGGGCCTCGCGAAGATGCTTCCAGTCGAAGGCCCAGCGCGCCCGTGAACGCAGCTCGAGGAGCAGGCACACCGACAGAAGCACGCTCGCCGCGGCATCGGAGACCAGCGCGCCGGTGACTCCGTACCCCTGGGTGATCAGTATGACTTTGAGCACGGTGTTCGCGGCGTGCCGGATGAGCGAGTAGGTCGAGAAAAGTGCCGCGCGCTCCTCGATCCTCAAAAGGGTCAGAGGCACGAAAGCGAAGGATGAAGCGAGCAGATCGAAGGCAACGAGCCGGACCCAGAGCGTCTGAGTCGCGTCCCCGAGGAGGGCCTGAGAAACCGTGCCGGAGAAAATCCAGAACATCGCGAAGCCGGTGACCGAAAGCAAGGCGGAGAAGATCGCCACCGATCCCGCGAAGCCCCTCTTCTCAGCCTCGCCCCTGAGGTCGTAGTGGATCCGCATGAAGCCCGCGTCGAGACCCGCGCGGAAGAGGATCTTGAGGAACGTGGAAAGCAGGAGCAGCAGCGCGAGCGCGCCGTAGTCCGCGGGAGTGAGGTACGAGGTGTAAAGGGGAAGGAGGAGGAGGTTGATCCCCTGGGCCAGAACATCAGCCGTCCCGTAGGCGAGAGAAAGTCGCCCGAGCCGCTTCAGGTGAGAGGGAGGCGGGTGCCCCGGTGTGTCCGGCGGGACGGTCATTGAGCGAGCCCGCGAACCTCAGATCGGCCCGGCACGGTGTTCAGACGCGGCTGTCGTCCGTCATGAAGTGCTGGATCACACGATCGAGAAGGCCGTCGAGGTCGACCTTTGGTTCGTAGCCGATGAGCCGGTGGATCTTGGTGAGATCGGGAATGCGCCGCGGCATATCCTCGAAACCCTCTTCGTAGGCTTGCGCGTAGGGGACCAGAACGATCTCGCTCGAAGACTTCGTCTTCTCCTTGACGAGCTTCGCGAGATCCATGATCGAGACCTCGCGGGAGGCGTTGCCGATGTTGATCACCTCGCCGACGGCTTCCTCGCAGGTGGAGAGTTTTAGAAGCGCGCCCACCACGTCGGACACGTCGGTGAAACAACGGCGCTGCTCGCCGTCCCCGAAGACGGTGATGGGGTGACCCGAGATTGCCTGCCGCACGAAGTTCGGAATGACCATGCCGTACCGCCCGGTCTGGCGCGGCCCCACGGTGTTGAAGAGGCGGAACACCACCACCGGGAGCCCGCGCTCCTTGTGATAGGCGAGGGCCAGGAATTCGTCGATGGCCTTGCTGCACGCGTAGCTCCAGCGGCCCTTGATGGAAGCGCCCATCACCAGGTCCCCATCTTCGCGGAAGGGCACGTCTGTGCTCTTGCCGTAGACCTCGGACGTGGAAGCGATGAGGACCTTCTTCCGCTTCTTGTTGGCGTGGCGCAGGACGATCTCGGTGGCGTGGACGTTGGTCTCGATGGTGCGCACCGGACTCTCCACGATGAGTTTCACGCCCACCGCGGCGGCCAGGTGGATCACCACATCCGCGCGGTCGATCATCTCCGCGGTGACGCCTTCGTTCATCACGCTGTCGATGGTGTACGAAAAGCCCTTGCGGCTCTTGAGGTGCTCGATGTTCTCGATCGACCCGGTCGAAAGGTCGTCCAGGATCTCGACGTCGTGACCGGCGTCTAAAAAGGTCTCCGAGAGGTGCCCTCCTATGAAGCCGGCGCCGCCCGTGATGAAGACTCTCATTCCATACCTTCCCTGACCGCGATCTTCGCGGTCTTCCCGTTTGAATCCGCCTGAACCTGTTCGAGGACGATCTCGGCGGCGCGGGCCGCTCCGTATCCGTCGACGAGCGCGCGTCCTTTTGCGCTCATGGCCGCGCGTCGGGCCTTGTCGGCCAGAAGTCGCCGGACGGCCTCGAGAATGGCCGACTCATCGACGTCGACGCCCAGACCGAGATATTCGATCGTCCCGAATCGAGCGAATTCTCGCATGCGACGATCCTCCCTCGCATTCTGGGCGAGCACCACCCCGGGCGCCCCCAAAGCCGCGATCTCGTAAACCGACATGCCGCCGGAGCACAGAACGAGATCGGCGTCGAGCATCAGGTCGGCGATCTGTACATCGACGCCGTTGACGAGGGGGAGATTCCGGCCGAGTGTCCGCTGGAGCGCTTCGAAGACGTGGCGATGAGGAAAAGCCGGCCCCGCGACGGAGAGAACCTCGATGTCACCGGTCAGAGCGGCTAGCGCACGGGCGACTTTCAAGGTCAGGGCCTGGGGATCGGCCCCGCCAAACGTGAGGAGGATCTTCGCGGGTTTTTCGCGAACCACGCGCTCGCGCCCCTGGAAGTGACGCCTCAGAATGGCGAAGGCCGGTCCGCCGTAGAAACCCTCGGGGGTTTCGCGGTCCTCGTTCATCACCGAGATCACGAACTGGGCGTCGCGGGACACCCGCTCGAGGTCTTCGAGGGTGTCGACGAGGTTGATGGTGATGGCGCCGAGGCGGGCCAGGGAGCGCAGGTATGTGTCTTCCACAAGCGGCAGGTCGTTGATGACCACCGACGGAGCGAAGTCTCGGATGGATTCGATGAGGGCCTCGAGGCCGCCCGAGCGGAACACCCGCACCGGATAGCCGCTCTTGGAAATCGTGGCGATGCCCTCGGCGTGATCGGCGCTCATGAGGAACGCGATTTCCGCCCTCGACCCTTCGCGAAGCGCCTCCGCCACCGCGAGCGACCTGTAGACGTGGCCCATGCCCATGACGCGGCTTCCGTCGACGCGAAAGAGGATCCGCGGCTCGCGCAGCAGGCGCTCGGCCATCCAGAAGTCCTCGAGGTCGTGGACCGTGAAGCCCTCGCGCTTGTCGAGGGCGACGAAACCCACCGAGTCGCCGAAACGCGCGTCTTTTTCGAGAACGTCGCGGCGGAGCGCCACGATCGCGCCGTTCTCGAGATAGACCGGCTCCTGCTCGTCGCGCCGGCCGGCCCGGTCGAAAAGCGGGCGCAGCAGCCCGTCTTCCGCCTTCCACCGCAAAGACAGATCCGAGGTAACCGACACCACCGCGGTGAAGCGGCCGGTCGCGATCTTCGCGATCGCTTCGTCGATGCTGCGCGACGTGCGAAACGGTGTGGTGGCCTGCAGAACCAGGACAACGTCGGCGCGCGGATGGCCCTTCTCCGACTCCAGGACCGCGTGCCGGACCACCGGCATCAGGCTCGACAGGTCGCCCGAGAGTTCCTTCGGCCGGAGGAAGGGAACCTCGGCTCCGTGCGCGCGCGCGACCTCGGCGACCGTCTCGTCGTCGGTCGACACGATGATCCGGTCGATGTCTCTCGCCTCTTTCGCCGCGCGGATGGTGTGGGCAAGGAGGGGGGCGTCGCCGAGGCGCTTGATGTTGAGGTAGGGAACACGATCGGATCCGCCGCGTGCGGGGATGACGACCGTGACCCTCAAACCATCTCCCAGGTGAGGGTGGTATCTGTGGCGATGTCCTGCCGCGCGGTGCGGCCGATCACGAGATCGAACAGCCTGGGCGAGATCCCGGTGCCGGGCCGCTTGTAGGTCAGCATGTCGCGGGTGATGACCGCCCCTTTGGCGATGGCCTTGGCCGAAGTGACGCTTCGCCTCGCGTAGAGGAACGCTTCCTTCTCGAGGGGCTCGAGGCCCTTCACCGATTTACCGAGCGCCTTCTCGATGGCGCGGATTCCGTCCATCATCGCGCGCGCCTCACCCGGGTCGACGGAAAGGTGGTGATCGGGCGACCCCTGGATCGTCTTGTCGATCGTGTAGTGCTTCTCCACCACGCAGGCGCCGAGGGCGACCGCG
>CAZBTT010000032.1:5234-18965 GCA_964494295.1 uncultured Acidobacteriota bacterium | reverse complement strand
GGTTGTGGGGCCCGTGGGGGGGGCGGCTGGCCGCTCAGGATCTCCGCTCGCGGGAATTTCCTCCGTGCGAGCGGCTCGCGCCGTCTCGTTGTCCACCTGGTTGGAGCGGTCGCGGCGTCCCCACCGCAGATCGACCGCGAGCGCGGTGAAGCCCTTTGTCGCGAGATGCGGCGCGATGCCGCGATATTCGCCTCGGCTGCCGCCCGACTGGTGAAAGAGGGCAAGACAGGGGCGGCCACGCGTCGCAGAGCGATACAGATCCGCCACCACCGCGACACCGTTGGCGCTCGGGATAGTCACGGGCTCGTGAGCGATGCGGCTTGGCCACGGACCGGGCTTCCACTCGACCCGCGCCACTTTCGTGTCGAAGCTCGGGGCCGCCTGAGCCAGGGCATCGTCGTCGCGATCGATCGCCGCGCGGAGGGCCGCGAGCACGAGCCGGCAGATCGCTTCGTAACCCGCGCGAGCCTCAGCGCCCGCGCGCGACCACGGCTGGACGGTGGTAAGGCCGAGGGCCGCGGGCAGAAGACCCTCCACGACGTTGAAGCTGCCGTGGCGGAGTTCCGGCAGGACCGCGTGCATGGAGCCATTTGGCAGGGACGCCCATGGGCCCTGGCGAGAGCGCGGAGCGCCATCGGGCCCGGTCTCCTCGGTCAGGGTCGAGAACGGGATATCGAGCGGACCCACTTCGAGTGCGTCAAGCGCGTCAGGTCCATAAACCCACCCGGTGGTCGTATTGGTGGAAAGACCGATCACACCGATTACCCGCGCATCCGAACGCGCCACGTGCACCGCCGACTCCCCGGCATAGCTCCATGCGATCACGGCGGCGTCCGGCGCGGCCTCGGGAAGCGCACGCAGCGCGATCAGAGCGCCCTTCATGTCGCGGGTCTGATTCTCGAGTTCGTCCGCGCGGGCGGCAGGGGTCTGGGTCTCGAAGGGCAGCCGCTCCTGTTCCACCCTGGGTCGCGCGAAGGCGACCAGGAAACCGTGGCTGGCCAGGAACTCGGAGAGGACAGACTGGGACGCGGTCGTTCCGTAGCGCGCACTCCAGATCACGATCGGGAATCGGCCGCTGGCTCTCTCCGCATCACGCACGCCGCGCAGGGGCGCAGCGAGGGCCGCGGCCAGAACCTCCGCGGAGACCTTCCCGGCGTCGCCGGTCATTGCCGCCGACAGAACACGCGGCAGGTCCTCGGGTGAGACGCCTCCGGTGGCGGAGCGCCGCCGCAGGTCAGGCGCGAGTTTGAGGTAGTCCTCGAATCGGAGCGCCTTGTCCGCGCCTGATTTGGCCGGATACCAGAGGGCTATTTCGGTCGGGCGCCCGGGCAGCGAGGGCAAAAGGTCGACGGCGCTGCTCTCGAAGGTCCGAAAGCCCACGGCGTGAGGTCCCTGAGGCAGGGTTCCCCAGAGACTCACTTCCCTTGGGGCGGCCCCGGCAGGAACGGTCGCCAGAAGGACCACGAGCAGGCCCGTTCGAGGGAGAAGGACAGTGTGCATGAGCGGCGCTTTCATCAAGTCCTGTGCCAGGAGGTCAACTCACACCGCGAAAGCGAACGGCCTGCCCCGTCCCGCGGCGATGGCTCGTTCATACACCAGCGCCGCCGCGGCGACGTCTTGAAGGGCCGTGCCCGTGCTGTCAAAGATCAACACCTCGTCTTCCCGCGTACGCCCGGGCCGCAATCCGGCGAGGATCTGACCGATTTCAGCGTGAACGCCGTCCACGGTTACGAGCCCGGCCTCGATGGCGTGGTGCAGATCGCCGATCTTTGCGCACTGTTCCGTGCTGTCAGTAACGATCGTGGAAGCAACCATGAGGGTCGGGGAGATCTCGTTCTTCTCCTCATTGTCCGCTCCCACTGCGGCGATGAACGCGCCAGGGCGGACATCCATGGTCGCGAGGAAGGCCTGCTTCGAAGGTGTACACGTCACAATGACGTCGCTTGCCTGGGTCCCGACCTTGGGATCACCTACCACCTCGATTGGTTGGGTGAGTGTTGAGCGAAGCTCACCCGCCATCTTCGCGGACGCTCGAGGGTCAATGTCCCACAGGTAGAGCCGCTCGATTCGCACGACGCTCTGCAGCGCGCGCACGGAAACGCGGCCCTGGTTGCCGCATCCACAGATCGTCACCACACCTGCTCCCTTGCGCGCGAGCAGCCTGGCCGCAACCCCAGTCGCGGCGCCGGTTCTGAGGATCGTGATCTCGATCGAGTCCATGACCGCGAGCGGGCGGCCGTTCTCCAAGTCGCACAGGACGATCAATCCCTGGATGTTGGGCATGCCGAAGCGTTCGCGGTTGAGAAAGAAGTTTCCGTTCAGCTTCGCCGCGAAGTAGCCCGGGTCACCCGCGAGAGAGGCCACCTTCATGTGGAACCCTCCGTCCTTCGCGGGAAAACCCAGGACGCCGGCCCGTGGAATCAGACCCTGGGCGGTCTGGGAGAACGCCCGCCCAACCGCGTCGATGCAGTCTTCGAGGGTCAGGAGTTCCTTCACGTCGTCGCGGGTCAACAGGAGCGTTTCTTTCATCTGAATCCTCGTCATGAAATGAAGTGATGCAGGAAGCCGACCGCGACTCCGCCCAGGAGGACGGCGCCGAGGCTCAATCCCAGGCGCAGCGCGATGGCCGCTGCGATCATGCTCACGAGGGCGAAGAGATCCGGCGCGGAGGAGTCGCGGGGCAGGAGCACGGCGAGGCCGTAGTCGAGGCCCAGACTCGCGATCACGCCCGTGACCGCCGCGCCAATCGCGCGAAGCGCGCCCGCGAGGCGGGGGAGCGACTGAACGCGATCGACATACGGCGCGCCGAGGAACACCAGAGTGAGGCTCGGCAGGAACGTCGCGTAGGTTGTCACCACCGCGCCAACGGTTCCACTCAGGCCGCGCGACAAAGCGCCGGGGTCGTTCCAGCCCGCGAGGAAACCGACATACTGCAAAACGATGATGAGCGGTCCGGGCGTCGCCTCGGCGAGCGCGAGGCCATCGATCACTTCAGGCCGGGAGAGCCAGTGGAACTGCTCGACCGCGGCCTGGGTTACGTAGCTCAGTACGGCGTACGCGCCTCCGAAGGTGACAAGGGCCGCCTGGGTGAAGAAGAGGTAGAGCTGCTGGAATAGCTTCATATCCTCTCCGAACGACGTCAGCACGACCCACGGCGCGAGCCAGAAGACCAGACCCAGTGCGAGCACCCGCCCCGCCCGTGCGGCCTGCCTTCCGAGCGGCGCCCCCGTGGGCGCCGCCGTTGCGGCGACATTCGGTCGGAAGGCAGGTACGAGCATTCCGATGAGAGCCGCGAGAAGCACAATCCATGGGAACGGAAGGCGAAGCAGAAAGACAGCGGCGAAGGCGAGAAGCGCCACCGCCACACCGTGGCCCGAGGACAGGGTTCGGCGGGCCATGCGGAACACGGCGTCACCGATGACCGCGACCACTACCGGACGCAGGCCGTACAGCGTCGCCGCGACGAAGGGAAGTGTTCCGTACTCGGCTCGCACGAACGAGAGGAGCAGCAGAAGGAATGCGGCGGGCAGGAAGAACAAGATCCCCGCCGCGAGACCGCCGCGGACGCCGTGAAGGGACCATCCGATGTACGTGGCGAGTTGCTGCGCCTCCGGCCCGGGCAGGAAAGTGCAGAACGCGAGTCCGGCCGAAAAACGCTCCTCACTGATCCAGCGCTTCCGCTCCACAAGTTCGCGGTGAAGAATCGCGATCTGTCCGGCTGGTCCGCCGAACGAGATGAAGCCAAGCCGGGTCCAGAAGCGCAGTGCTTCGCGAAAGCCTGGCCGAGATTCGATCGTCTCGGTCATCGATACAGCGCCGGGTTCCATGTGTGCGTTTCCTGGAGGCCTTCCTTCGCCCAGAGATACAAGGCGTCATACAACACGAGACCGTCGCGAAGCATCTCGTGATCGTCGGCGCGAGGGCGCGACGGGCCCAGAGAGGCGGCGAGGAGTCCGGCGCACTCGGGGGCGAGGTCGGGCCGCCCGGTGTCGGCGCCTCGGATGATCCGGGCCAGGACGACGAGGGCCGGGTCGTCGATTCGAAAAACCTTGAGAAAAGAGTCGAAGCTGCACATCTCGCCTTCGTGGGAGAAGAGGGTGTCGGGAATGTCGAAGGCGATGCCGCGCTCGTTCCGCGCGACCTCCATCACATCTCCGGCCTTGACGTAGCGGAAGTCCGCGTCGCGATCGATGAAGCGCGTGATGAGCCAGGGGCAAGCGATCCGGTCGATCTTCGGCCGCTCGCGCGTGACCCATCGGGTGGCGCTTCCGACAGGCTTGGGAAGCGTGACTCCACCGCCCCCTACCCAGCCGCGCATGCCGCCAGTGAGGAAACGCGCCCCACGCCCGCTGGCGACGAGTTGATCCGCGGCGCTCTCGCCGATCTCACCGCCCTTCTCGCAGTAGACGACAACCTTCCGGCTGGCGGGCAAAGACTGGGTCCATTCGACCGTCTCGTCGGGTGAGCGCCTGAGCGCGCCGGCGATGAACGAGTCGGCCTGAAGGAACGTGGCGCGGGCCCGGACGTCAACAAGCAGGGGGTCGGCAGCGGAAACAAGCTCTCGTTGAAGCTCGATCGGTGAGACATTGGACAGATCCATGGCTGACTCCTTGAAGAAGTGTTGCCGCAGATCTTGGACGCGTTCGCGTCTGACCGATCCCGCTCGAGCGCTTCAAGCGGGCAGGGAGCCTGCGCTTCCCGTCACGAAATGTAAGAGAGAGGCTCCCGATGTGTCAAGGGGAAATACCGAACAGAAATTTGACCGCGCCGGGCAACCGCCGACGCCAGGCCGCCGGTTCATGGGTGTCTCCCTCGCCGGTGAAGACTCTCAGGCGCGTTCGAGGAGAAGCTGCCACGATTGCCTTCCGCAAGACTTCCACCTCTCGCTGCCCCTCGGCGTTGATCTCGGCATCCGGACTCTCTGCCGACCCGTTGCCGATGGAGACCACCATCGGCCAGCGTCGCGCCACACCCGCGGCCTTCAGCAGTTGGAGGTCGGGACCGATCCAGAGGGGCGTGCTCTCAAGAAGGAGCTTCCCGAAAACGTCGGGTCGAGTCAGCGCCGTGTGCAGGGCGGCCACACCCCCGTATGAGAAGCCGCCGATCGCGGTGTTCTCGGGGCCCTTGGCCACGCGGAAGCGGCTTTCGATCAGGGGCATGACTTCAGTGATGACGAATCCCGGATACCTGGCGCCCTGTGGCTCAGCTGGATTGGCCGCGTACAGTTGGTTGGGAGCGAAACCGACGTCCGGATACGGCAGGAACTCGTTCGCGCGGTCGGCGATCGGATTCTTCGACTCCTTCGTCGACGCGCCATTGTCGATCCCAACCACGATGATCGGAGGGATCTCGCCGCGCTTGATGAGTCCATGGACGGCCTCTTCGACGTTGATGGCTGCGGGCCGGAAGGCCATGATTCCGTCGTTCAGATAAAGAACGGGATATCTCCGCGTCGCGTTCTCCAAATCGCGATAGCCGGGAGGCACGAGCACGCGGATGGAGCGCGTGTTGGAGAAGACGGCGCTCTTGAGTTCGAGGGTCTCGACGTTCGGGGACGTCATGTCCCGCTGCGCCATCGACGGCAGCGTCGCGCCCAGAAGGAAGGTGTTCGCGAGGACGGTCCGGGCGATCCGATGTGTTCGAGGTGTCATGCTGAATACTTGGACGTTCGTGAGCGCCTCTCGTTAGCCTTCCTTCAATGTCAGTGCGGCGTTGACCCCGCCGCTCAACGGAGGGGCTCGCGCGGAAACGGGGTACGGGGGGAAATCAGAGGCCGCCCGCCGTGTCTAAACGGACGATAGAGCCGATCGATGCCGCCATTCTCCGATTCGCGCTGCTCTTTATCGATGCGGAGGCGGAGCGCCTGGGCCAGCGCGATCCTGGCTTTGAGCCTCGCCGCTTCCCGAATCGCCGTCGCTCAGATTCCGGAAGCCGGCCTACTCAGCGCAGCGCGTGCGGTCCGGCTCACTGGCCTCTACGAGTTCACGGACGGAACCAGGCTCCATGTCACCGACCTTGCCGACCTCATGGGCGACCGACCCGTTCTGTCCGTCACCGAGTACTCAACCGGCCGGCTGCGGGGGCTCTATCCACAGCCCGCGGGACATTTCACCGCCGGACCATCCTGGTTCCGAAAGGCGCCGACGGATTACTCCATCCAATTCGAAGAGACCAGCGGCCCGGCCGCGGGCTTTACCCTTTCGGAGGGCAACGCCACTCGCCAGGCGCGGCGAGTGGCGCTCATCGAAAGGGAAGTCACACTCCGCAGCGGCAGCCTCACGCTTGCCGGGACGCTGGTTCTGCCTCCGGGCCGCGGACCGCATCCTGCAGTGGTGATGGTCCCGGCCTCCGGCCGTCTGACCAGGAGGACGCCCCGGTACTTCGGCGATCTGATCGCCGCCATGGGCGTCGCCGTTCTTGTGACCGACAAACGGGGCGCCGGCGGATCGGGAGGCGACTCGAACGGCCTCTCCCATGCCGAATGGGCGTCGGACGTTCATGCTCAGCTCGACTGGCTCAAGGGTCAGCCCGGAATAGACCCGGCGCGCCTTGGGTTGGTTGCCGGCAGCGAGAGCGGCTATGTGGCGCCGGTTGTCGCCGCGGCCCGAACGGATGTCCGCTTCCTGGTCTGCCGCGTGTGCCCCGCCCTGCCCCATGGCGTCACGATCGTCGACATGGAATCTCGAGCCATGCGTCGTCGGGGCCTGTCAGAGGCCGACGTGAATCGGGCGGCGGATTTGTTGACGCGACTCATTCGCTTCGCTGAGGATCGGACCGGCTATGCGGAGCTTGCCGCGCTCGCGGCTGCGGGTGAGGGCACACGCTGGCGCGCCGCGATTCCCCTTCGTGTCATCCCTCCCTCGGACTCCAGCTACTGGAACCGATACCGGGCCGTGCTCGATGTCGATCCACGGGAGGCGTACCAACGGCTCCGAATTCCGGTTCTGGCGATACTTGGCGAACTCGATGAGAGGGTGCTGACCGATCGCCATCTCCCGGCTTACGAGGCCTTGAAGTCAGGGGGGCTGGATCTCACCTTGTGGAAGATCGAAGGCGCGTCGCATGGGCTGCTCCTCGACGAAGCGACCACTCCCAGATATCCCGAAGGCCTTCACGACCGCCTGGCGGAGTGGATCGTCCGCGCCTCCGGGGCAATGACGACGGGGCGGCCCATCACTCTTCGCGCAGGGCCTCAATGGGTTCCACGGCCGCGGCTCGACGCGCGGGAAGGGCGGCGGCGCCGAGACTGACCGCGAGCAAAAGGCCCGGCACGAGCACGAAAGTCAAAGGATCCAGCGGACTGATTCCGTAAAGAAGGAAGGTAAGGAAGCGAGTGACGGCGAACGCGGCAAGGATGCCGAGGGCGAGGCCGGCGGTGGTCAAACGCGCGCCGTAGCCGAGGATCATCCGAAGCATCGCGTCACGCTGCGCCCCGATCGCCATCCGGATCCCGATCTCTCTTGTGCGGCGTGACACCGAGTACGACAAGACGCCATGCAGGCCGAGCACCGCCAGGAAGAGTGCCAGCGCCCCCATGAGCCCCAGCAACCAGGCAACGGCGCGCACCGGGAACAGAGCGAGACCGAGATGCTGGTCCAGCGTCCTGAAGTCGAACAGGGGCAGGTTCGGATCGAGGGACGCAACCGCGCTGCGCACTTCGGTGGCGAGCCGGGCGGGGTCGCCGTTCGTTCGCAGCAGGACGTTCATCTGGGCCTCGTAGAGGTGACTCTGCGGGTAGTAGATGAAGGGTGTCGCCGCCTCGCCAAGGGAAATGTACTTGCCGACTTGGGCGCCTCCCACCACCTCCATCGTCGTCTCCACGCTCTGACCTACGACCCGGCGGGGAACCACGAACCGCTCGCCCACGCCTGACTTGCCGGGCCAGTACC
Organism: uncultured Acidobacteriota bacterium; assembly: GCA_964494295.1. Classification (GTDB taxonomy): domain Bacteria; phylum Acidobacteriota; class Vicinamibacteria; order Fen-336; family JAGNNV01; genus JAGNNV01. The sequence goes on along the minus strand of CAZBTT010000032.1, from coordinate 11,076 downwards.
GGTTCACGAAGGCCTGGTTCACCACGACCACACCGGGGCCGGTGACGTCGGTAGCCGAGAACGCCCGACCCCTTGTGATCGGCGTCTTCAGCGTTTCGAAGTAGCCAGCGCCCACCACGCTGTAGTGAACTTCCATGTCTTCGCCTTCGGCCGGCGTGTACCCGTCGATGCCGAGCGATCTTCGACCGCCTTCGAAGGACAGGGGCATCCGGTTCGTCATCCCGACGGCCTCAACACCCGGCACGGTGAGAAGTCTTTCGCGCATCTGATCGAAGAACACCGTCCCCTGCGCTTCGTTGTAGCCCCGGCTCGCGAGGTCCACCGAGAAGGCGGAGACGCCTCGGGCGACGAAGCCGGGGTTGATCGCCTCCGCGTTGCCGAGACTGCGGAGGAAGAGGCTCGTGCACAGGAGCATCAACACGGACCCCGCGACCTGTCCCACCACCAGGAGATTGCGCGCGCCGAACCAGCGGCTTTGTACTCGTTCGCTCGCGGCCGAGCGGAGAGCCTCGATGGGTCCTACCCGAGTGGCCCCTAACGCCGGCAGGAGGCCGAAAACAAGGCCGGTCGCGACCGAGACAACGAGAGTGAAGAGCAGAACCCTCGGGTCGAGCTTCATTCCGAGCGCCAGGCTGACCGGCAGAGGCGGCTGAACTGCCGCGATCACATCCATAGCGAAGTACGCGATGGCAAGGCCCAGGCTCCCCGCGAGGGCGGCGAGGAGGACGCTTTCCGTGAGCAGCTGTCGGATGAGCTGTCCGCGGGTGGCGCCGAGCGCCACTCGAACCGCGATCTCGCGCCTTCGAGCACTCGCGCGAGCAAGGAGCAGGTTCGCGACGTTCGAACAGGCGAGGAGGAGGACGAAGCCAACGATCGCGAGCAGCACCCCGAGGAAGGCCGAGACCGGCGTGGCGATCATGGGAAGGATTCGAGACTCCGACTCCGGCAGAACGCTCACCACGCGTGGATTGTTCTTGACGTCCGTCCAAGTCTCCCGATGGGTCTCGTGCAGGCGGCTCGCGACCACGCCCAGGGCGGCCCGCGTGGAGTCGACGGTAGCGCCATCCCGCAATCGCCCGAGAAGCATGAGGCCCCGGTTTCCTCGGTTGCCCACGGGATCCCGACTGAGAACGTCATGCATCGCGAGGGGGACGAACATGTCCGCGGCCACGCCACGGAAGAGGCCGGTGAAGCCCTCGGGGCCGATGCCGACAATGGTGTGCGGATGTCCGTTCAGGGCGATGGCCTGACCCACGGCGCCGGGGTCCGCGCCGAATCGGGATCTCCAGTAAGCGTGGCTCAAGACGACCACGGGATGGCTCCCCGGAGGCTCCTCACTTCGGAGGAGCATCCGCCCGTAGGTCGCGCGCAGACCCAGCATCTCGAAAGTATTGCCGGTCATCAGATTCGCCATGGCCCGGTGGCTTTCGCCTCGCTGGGTCAGGAGGACCGGCTGCAGGGTATGGGCGCTTAGATCCTCGAGAGCGTCGACGCCGTTCTTGAAGTCGAGATAGTCGGGATACGAGGACGCCGAATAGAGCGGGCCGCTCGAGTCACTGGTGTAAACACTCACGAGGCTCGAAGGGTCGCGGCCCGGCATCGGTGTAAGCAACAGACCGTTGAGCAGGCTGAAGATCGTCGTGTTGGCTCCGATGCCGAGGGCCAGGGACAGGATGGCCACGGCGCTGATGCCGCGGTTCTTCACGAGCAGACGAAACGCGAGGCGCAGATCGTTCATTGGCTTGAACCCTCCATGGTGTGAGACAAGGGGCGGAGCTGTTGAACGGACTGACGCAACTCGTCCCCGGGATGTTCAACACCGCAGGAGGGTGAAAACTACTCTGCGCGAAGCGCGCGAGCGGGATCGACGCTCAGCGAACGACGGGCGGGAATGTACGCCGCAAGAAATGCGGCCGCGGCGAGCAGGCCACTGAAGCCGAGCACTGTCCAGACATCGACGGTCACCGCCCCCTGCAGCAGGCTCGACAGGAGCCGGCTCAACGCGATTCCAGCGGCGCCCCCGACGGTGAGGCCACCCGCGGTCAGCCACGCCGCTTGTCCCATGGTCAGGCGGAGGACATCGCCACGCGATGCCCCAAGGACGAGTCGCACGCCGATCTCGAGGGTTCGCAGGCTGACACGGTACGCCATCACGCCGTAGACGCCGGTCAAAGCGAGCAGAAGAGCGAGGCCCGAGAGGACCGTCATGATGCTCGCCACGAACCTGAGGCCGATCGTAGCGTTGGTGATGGAACGCTTCATGCTCCAGACCGCGAAGGCGGGCTGGTAGGGGTCGGCGGCAGCCACCGCGCGCCGCGCGTCCTGAGCGAGCGCTTCGGGATCGCCCGACGTTCGAACCGCGAAGGTAACGCCGAGGCGGGGTTCCTGAGCGTAGGGCCGGTAGTAGGTGGGGTAGTTGCGACGGCCGAACCACTGATGCACGACATCGCCGCAGACGCCGATGACCGTGATCAGCGGCGCGTCGGCATCGCCTGCCCGGAACCGGCGGCCGAGGGGATCGAGGCCGGGCCAGTGGCGTTCCGCGAACGCGCGGCTCACCACCGCGACCTGCAGCGCACCTTCAGTGGAATCGTCCCGAGCGTCGATGGCCCGCCCCGAATAGAGCGGCAGCTTCATCGTCTCGAAAAATGTCGGTGTGACGGTGCGCGAATCCGCTACGGGGAGTTCGGAATCCTCCTTCGTTGTGTCGCCCTCGATGCGGATCTGCCTCCCGGAGTTGGAGTTCCTGGCGGGTAGAACGTTCGTCGCCGCCACCGAGGTGACGCCGGGCATTTCACCCAACCGGGCGAGCGACTCACGCAAAAAAGTCCGGCGGGTTTCGAGGCCTTCATACTTGCCTTCCGGCAGCGATACGTTGAGGGCGAGCAGATTCTCGGGGTCGTAACCCTGAGGCCCTTCGATGAGGGTCCAGGCACTACGAGCGGCGAGGCTCGCCACCAGCACCAGGGCAAGAGCGGCGGCGATCTGGGAAACGACAAGGGCGCTCCGGCCGCGTTGACGCGAGGCGCCTTCGGTGCTGGCCCGGCCGCCTTCCTTGAGGGCCTCCGTTAGATCCGGATTCGACGCGCGGCGCGCCGGAGCCAGCGAGAAGAGGAGAGCCGACAGCGAGGCGAGGACGAGGCCAAACAGCACGGCGCGACCGTCGAGGTCGATGCTGGACCAGCCGTTCAGGAAACGCGCGATCTCGGCCGGCATCATGTCCTTCATCGCTCGCGCGGCGAGGGCGGCCGTAGGCAGAGCCACGACCATCGCCATGATGGCGGTGACGAGACCTTCGGTGAGAAGCTGGCGGAGGATCCGCGACTTCGCGGCCCCGAGTGCCTGCCGGACCGCGATCTCGCGACGCCGCTCGGCCCCGCGGGCAAGGAGGAAGTTCGCGACGTTGATGCAGGCGATCAGGAGGACCAGGCCCGCGCCGAGCTGGAAAAAACCAAGCACGGGGCGCAGACCCTGATCTTCAAAGCCGCGCGTCAGCGTCTCGACGCGCACCGTCCTCGACTTGTTGACGGTGGGGTGAGCGGTCTCCAGCCGCTTCGCGATGGTCGACAGCTCCGCGCGGACACTGTCGATGGAGGCGCCCGGCTTGAGAAAACCGATGCCGGTCAGGAAACGCTGATCGCGCGAGGCCGCCCCGGGTGCGGGCAGGACCAGCGGACTCCAGATCTCAGCGCCTTCGGGGAACTGGAAGCCCTGGGCCGCGACGCCGACCACGGTGTAGCTCACCCCGTCCATGACCACGCCACGGCCGACCACACTCGCATCGCCGCCAAACGCCCGCTGCCAAAGGCCGTGACCGATGACGACCGAGGGAGCCGCACCCGCCTTCCCCTCTTCGGCCAGGAAGCTCCGGCCGGAATGGAGCTTCACGCCAAGACTCTGAAAGAACTCGGGTGAGACCTTGACGCCGGATACCCGCTCCGGCGTGTCGTTCCCTCGCAGATTGGCATTCCAGTCCTCGAGGGCAACGAGAGTGTCGAGGGTTCCCTTCGACTGCTCGCGGAAATCCAGGAAGTTCGCGGGCGAGATATTCCACTGGTCGAACGACTCGGTGGTGGGCGAGGTCTCCCAGATTCGAACGAGGCGGCTCAGATTTGGGAAATCGAGCGGCCTCAGAAGCATGGCGTCCAGGATCGTGAACATCGCGATGTTCGTGCCCAGCCCCAGCCCGAGCGTGACCACGAGGAGGAAACTGACGGCTCGCTGCCGCCACATCGAACGGAGGGCAAGCCTGATATCGCCAAAAAGATGATCCCGCATAACTCAGGTTAACGAGTCGGGGTCGTCTTGGGTTCCCTCCATCCGGGGCACGGTACTTGCTGTAGAAATGCGGCCGTGCTTTCCGGGGAGGTCTCAGGATGGAGTCTTTTGTTCACATGTTACGGCAGGCCCTGCGGGGTTTGAGGCGGCAGCCGCGCCTGGTGGGCGGAGTGCTGATTCTTCTCGCCCTCGGCATTGGGTCGTCAACGGCGATGTTCAACCTGGTGAGGGCGGCCCTACTCGCGGAGCTTCCCTATCCGAACCCGGACCGCGTTGTCCGCCTCGCAACGTTCGATCGCTCCAAGGATCTCGAGAGCCGTGTGTCGTATCCGGATTTCCAGGACTGGCGAGCGGGCGCCACCTCTTTCGAGGCGATGGGTGCGGCGGGGGATGCGCGGCTCACGGTCACCGGAGGCAGCGGCACGGAGTCCCTGATTGGTCAGTACGTGTCGGACGATTACCTCCAGATTCTCGGCGGTGTTCCTCGGTCCGGTCGACTGTTCGACAGGAATGAAACCGACATTCGCAGCGGTGTTCGAGCCGTTGTGATCCTGAGCTCAGGTTATTGGCAGCGGGGATTCGGCTCTGACCCCCAGGTCCTCGGGAAGACGCTCCAGACCACGGTGGGCGCCTTCGAAATCGTAGGGATCATGAATCCCGAGTTCGTCGGACTTCTGGAGCGGGCCGACTTCTGGATTCCCGCCTCCGCATCAGAACTCATCCATCCCGGCTGGGTTGAGAGCCGCACCCGCCGCTGGCACCGCGTGGTCGCGAGACTCAAGCCCGGTGTGAGCGTGGACGCTGCAGCGTCGGAACTGGCGCTTGTGTCCGAGCGGACGAGGGCTGCCTTTCCCGCGAGTCACGCGAACCTGGGAGTACGCGTGGGGCCGATCGACGAGGCGTTTCGCGCCCGGGTCGGGCCCGGGCTCCTGCTGCTCATGGGCGGCGCCCTCTTCCTCCTCGCGATCGCCTGTGCGAATGTCGCGCACCTGATGCTCGTTCGCGTTCAGGGCCGCCGGGCGGAGATCGCCCTGCGGGCGGCCCTGGGATCCAGCCGGCGGAGAATCATCAGCCTGTTGCTCGCCGAGAGTCTCATCCTGTCGCTCACCGGGGGAGCGCTCGGCCTCCTGTTTGCGAGCCTGATGTCATGGGCCCTTCTCGGTCTCGGCGCCATCGACCTCCCGCGTTATGTCCGGCCTGAAATCGATGCGACGGTTTTCGGCGCCGCGCTCTGCCTTGCCCTTCTCACCTGCATCGGCTTCGGCCTCGTTCCGGCCCTCACCGCTTCGCGGATCGACCTTCGTGTCGCACTCGTGTCCGGCGGTGGGCGAGATCGGTCCGCTCGCACCAGCCCTCTCACGAGAGCCCTGGTGGTCGGTCAGGTGGCGGTCTCGCTCACCCTGCTCATCGGCGCTTCGCTGCTGTTCTCGAGCCTGACGAGGTTGCAGCGCGTCGATCCCGGTTTCAACCCCACCGACCCCATCGCCCTCGAGATAAATCCCGGCCGGCCGAAGTACCAGCATCGAGCATCGCCGCGGGAGTGTGCCCACGGGCTTGCCCAGCG